>JBJERT010000352.1:29094-54938 GCA_051882435.1 Faecalibacterium sp. | reverse complement strand
GATATCGCCGATCAGGCCGGTAGCCGTCAGGCCGATGAGACCAAACAGCAGGTTGCCCACAAAGCCGCCCAGCACGCCCAGAACGATATTGCGCACCGTTGAGGTCTCGCTGCCCATGATGCGTCCGGCGACATAACCGGCCAGTGCGCCGATCAGCAGACTGATGATAAAAGAAAACATATTATTCTACCTCCTGAGTTGATTTCGATCCCGTCTCGCGGGCGGTACGGCAGACGTCGCGCAGACAGCAGCGTTCGCAGTCCGGCTTGCGTGCATTGCACACCGCACGGCCGTGCAGTACGAACCGATGGCACAGGTCGCTGCCCTCCTCGGGCGGGATGATCTTCCACAGCGCCATTTCCACCTTCTGCGGCTCCTTGATGCCGTCCACCAGCCCGATCTTGTTGCACAAACGGATGCAGTGGGTGTCGGTCACGATGGCCGGTTTGCCAAAGACGTCGCCCATAATAAGATTGGCGCTCTTGCGGCCCACCCCGGGCAGCGCCAGCAGCTCGTCAAAGGTGGTGGGTACCTTGCAGTCGTACCGGTCCCGCAGCACCCGCATGCAGGCGGAGATATCCCGCGCCTTGGAGTGCCCCAGCCCGCAGGGCTTGACGATGGCTTCGATCTCCTCCGGTTCGGCGGCGGCCAGCGCGGCGACCCCCGGATAGCGGGCGAACAGATCCTCCACCACGACATTGACCCGCGCGTCGGTACACTGCGCGGCCAGACGGACGCTGACCAGAAGCTGCCACGCGTGGTCATAGTCCAGCGTGCAGGCGGCATCCGGGTATTCCTGCTTCAACCGCTCGATGACGGTCAGCGCCAGCGCGCGCTTTGCGCTCAGGTCCTCGGCGGCGGCTTTTTTTCTCGGCATAATGCGCCTCCCTTCTACAAGGTTCCCTGTGATAATACCATGTTTTGCGTTTTTTGTAAACAGTGCGCGGAAGAGCACAGCGCCGATTTCATAAAGAAAAACTTGTCCTTCGGGCAGGAATGCGGTATACTGAAATTGGAATACCAGAGTCTGAGAGGAGGGGAGCGCCATGAACGAACCGCTGGCACAGCGCCTGCGCCCGAAAACGCTGGCAGAGGTCTGCGGACAGCAGCATCTGCTGGCGCCGGGGCGGCTGTTCCGCCGCACCATCGAGAGCGGCCATGTGCCCAATATGATCTTCTACGGCCCGCCCGGCACGGGCAAGACCACGGTGGCCCGCATCATCGCGGAAAACAGCGGCATGACGCTGCACAAGCTCAACGGGACCTCCTGCGGCACGGGGGACATCAAGGCGGTCCTGCAGGATATCGGTACGCTGGCCGCGGCGGGGGGCATCCTGCTGTATCTGGACGAGATCCAGTACCTGAACAAAAAGCAGCAGCAGAGCCTGCTGGAATGCATCGAGGACGGCAGCGTCACCCTCATTGCTTCCACCACGGAGAACCCGTATTTCTATATTTATAATGCGCTGCTGTCCCGCTGCACGGTGTTCGAGTTCAAATCGCTGGCCCCGGCGGATATCGAGCAGGGCCTGCGCAGCGCGGTGGAAAGGCTCTCCGAGGCCGAGGGCATGCCGGTGCTTCTGGAGCCGGATGCCTGCGCCTGCCTGGCCGACGGCGCGGGCGGCGACCTGCGCAAGGCGCTGGGCTGTCTGGAATTTGCGGTCACGGCGGCGGAGCCGGGGCCGGAGGGCAAGCGGATCACGTTGGAGATGGTGCGGCAGGTCACCCGCCGCACGGCCATGCGCTACGACAAGGGCGGCGATGAGCATTACGACATCGTGTCGGCCTACCAGAAATCCATGCGCGGCTCCGACCCCGACGCGGCACTGCACTATCTGGCCCGCCTGCTGGAAGCGGGGGACATGGCTTCGGCCTGCCGCCGCCTGATGGTCTGCGCCTGCGAGGACGTGGGCCTGGCGTATCCGCAGATCATCCCCATCGTCAAGGCAGCCATCGACGCGGCCAACATGGTGGGTCTGCCCGAGGCGCGTCTGCCGCTGGCGGATGCGGTCATCCTTGTGGCGACCAGCCCCAAGTCCAACTCCGGCCACGACGCCATCAACGCGGCGCTGGCCGACGTGCAGGCCGGGCGCACCGGGCCGATCCCGCGCCAGCTCCAGAACAAGCACTTTGACGGCGAGGACGCGCTGGTCAAAGGCCAGAACTATCAATATGCCCACAGCTTTGAGCACCACTGGGTGGACCAGCAGTATCTGCCCGACGCGCTCAAGGGGACACGCTATTACACCTACGGCGACAACCGCACCGAGCAGGCCGCCCGGGCCTACTGGGCCAGGATCAAGGGGGAGGACAAGGTCTGACTGCCCGGTCCGCGCTGCCGCCTCAGATACGTCGGAACAACGGAGGGACCAAACGATGCGTTATTCCAGACAACGAGAACTGGTGTGGCAGAAGGTCGAGGACCTCTGCGACCACCCCACCGCCGAGGAGATCCACCGGGAGGCGGTCAAGGAATGCCCCGGCCTGAGCCTGGGCACCGTCTACCGCAACCTGAACAGCCTGTGCGAGGCGGGCCGGGTGCGCCGGGTGTCGATCCCGGGCATGGCGGATCGCTTTGACCATACGCTGGCCTGGCACAGCCACCTGTACTGCACCGTGTGCGGCAGCGTCGTGGACGCCGAGGTCGATGAGGCCCGCCTGATGAAGCTGGTCCGGGGCCAGAAAGGCGAGGTGCAGTCCTGCGCGGTGACGCTGTTCGGCGTATGCGAGAGCTGCTGCGCCCGGCGCGCCGCAGCAGCCGGCTCCTGAGCCGGAGCCCCCCTGAAGTTGAAATTTGCCCCTTGCCCCGGACGGGGTGAGGGGGTATAATAAAGAGGCTTCGAACGCCGCTTTGCGCGGCAAAACGATCGCACCGCCTGCGGGCCGCGCCCCGGCGGAGAAGGATGGACGCATTGGAATATCTTACGTTTGAACATAACGCTGCCGCCGCCGAGCTGGTGCGGCAGACCTACGATACCCCGCCGCTGGCCTTTGTCCACAGCTACGGCTGCCAGCAGAACGTCAACGACGGCGAGCGCATCAAGGGCGTGCTGATGGATATCGGCTACGGCCTGTGCGATAAGCCCGAGGACGCCGACCTCATCCTGTTCAATACCTGCGCGGTGCGCGAGCACGCGGAGCAGCGGGTGTTCGGCAATGTGGGCGCGCTCAAGGGCCTGAAGGAGAAAAAGCACGGCCTCATCATCGGCCTGTGCGGATGTATGGCCAACCAGAAGCAGGTGGTGGAAAAGCTGCGCAAAAGCTACCCCTATGTGGACCTGGTCTTTGGCGTGGACGGCATCGACACGCTGCCGGAGCTCCTGGCGCAGAAGCTCCGGCAGCACAAGCGTGTCCTGATGGAGCCTGCCCAGCGCCCGGTCATCGTGGAGAACATCCCCATCCGGCGGGAGAGCGAGTTCCGCGCCTGGCTGCCCATCATGTACGGGTGCGACAACTTCTGCACCTACTGCATCGTGCCCTATGTCCGCGGGCGGGAAAAGAGCCGCCGCCCCGGCGATATCCTGTCCGAGTTCCGCGGCCTCGTGGAGGCGGGCTACAAAGAGATCACCCTGCTGGGCCAGAACGTCAACAGCTACGGCAAGGGGCTGGAGGAGACGGTGGATTTTGCCGATCTGCTCAACCTGCTGTGCTCGGTGCCGGGAGATTATCATATCCGGTTCATGACCAGCCACCCCAAGGACGCCAGCCGCAAGCTCATCGATACCATCGCCGCCCAGCCAAAGCTGTGCAAGCATCTGCATCTGCCGGTGCAGTGCGGCTCCGACCGCATCCTTGCCCAGATGAACCGCCACTACACGGTGGAACAGTATCTTGACCTCATCGAGTATGCGCGCCGCCGTGTGCCGGGCATCACCTTTTCGAGCGATATCATCGTGGGCTTCCCCGGGGAGACCGAGGAGGACTTTGCCGGGACGCTGGAGCTGATCCGAAAGGTGGGCTATATGCAGCTGTTCACCTTTATCTACTCCAAACGTACCGGCACGAAGGCAGCCGAGATGCCCGACCCCACGTCCCGCGCCGAAAAGACCGACCGCATGGCCCGTCTGCTGGCCGTGCAGGACGAGATCGCCATGGCGCTGGTCCGGGCGCAGGTGGGGCAGACCGTCCGGGTGCTGGTGGAAGGCTATGGCCGCGCCGAGGGCACGCTCTCCGGGCGGCTGGACAACAACCTGACCGTGGAGTTCCCCGCAGACGCTGCGCTTCTGGGGCAGTATGCCCGCGTCCACCTGACCGGCGCCCGCGCCGCTGTGCTGCTGGGCGAGCTGGCGTGACGGCAGATAACATTTGTTTCCAATCGTGTCCGCGCCGCTGTGCGCGGGAAGACTTGATAAAAACAAGGAACCAAAAAGGAGTAATGGACTATGGATTGCATTGATCTTTTCAAGCGCGCCGCTGTGGCGCTTCAGACCGACCCCCGCTATCTGGCGCTGGACCAGGCCCGCAAGATGAACGACCGGGACGAGGAGCTTCAGGATCTGATCGGCGAGTTCAATCTGGCCCGCATGGATCTGAACAACGAGATCGGCAAGACCGAGCGCAGCGATGAGCGCATCGCCGAGCTGAACCAGAAAGTGAACACCCTCTACGGCCAGATCATGAACGACGAGGGCATGATCGCCTACAACGAGGCCAAGCGGGAGTGCGAGAGCCTAGTGAACTATATCGACGCCATCATCAACACCGCGATGAACGGCGGCGACCCGATGACCGTGCAGGAGCCGTCCGCATCCTGCACCGGGAGCTGCTCCACCTGCGGCGGCTGCCACTGAGCGCCCCCAAGGGACCGGAGGATCTTGGAAAAAAGGAACGCGGCTTTGCTTTGCAGGCCGCGTTTTCCTTGCACAGACGGTTACAGGCCGCAAACCGGGCGTGTCTGTCGCTATCATTTCGCGCATGGCTGCCGGGTGCGGTGCCTGCCGCGTGAAACAACCAGAGGAAGGTGGAACACCATGGCGGAGCTTTCGCCCCTGATGCAGCAGTATCTTGAAGTAAAAAAACAGCATAAAGACGCGATCCTATTCTACCGCATCGGCGATTTTTACGAGATGTTCTTCGACGATGCGCTCACCGTTTCCCGTGAGCTGGACCTGACCCTGACCGGCAAGCAGTGCGGCCTGGAGGAGCGCGCCCCCATGTGCGGCGTGCCGTTCCACAGCTACGAGGGCTATGTGGCCCGCCTCATCGCCAAAGGCTACAAGGTCGCTATCTGCGAACAGATGGAGGACCCCTCCAAGGCGAAGGGACTGGTCAAGCGGGATATCATCCGGGTGGTCACGCCGGGCACGGTCATCGAGAGCAGCATGCTCCAGGATGACCGCAACAACTACATCGCCAGCATCTACCTGAAGGACAAGCGGGCCGGACTGTGCTTTGCGGATGTCTCCACCGGCACGGCCCATATCACCGAGCTGCGGGAGGAGAAGATCGCCGCTGCCGTAATCGCGGAGCTGTGCCGGTTCCATCCCAGCGAGGTGCTGATGAACCCCGGCCTGCTGGACTGCCGCGAGGTGACGGCCTACATCAAAAAGAACATGTCCTGTTCGGTGGAGCTGATGGAGGAGGAGCGCTACGCGCCCGGCCTGATCTCGACCGCGCTGGAGGGACAGTTCGGCCGGAGCTGGCCCCAGACCACCGGCATCGCGCAGGACGGTCTGGTGCGTTTTGCCATGGCCGCGCTGCTCCAATATCTGCACGATACCCAGATCAAGGGCGTGGAGCGCCTCAAGACCATCCAGTCGTACAGCGAGGCCCAGTTCATGAGCCTGTCGCCGGTCACCCGGGCCAATCTGGAGCTGACCGAGACGCTCCGCGGCCGCGAGAAGCGCGGCACCCTGCTCTGGGTGCTGGACAAGACCAGCACCGCCATGGGCAAGCGCATGCTCCGCAGCTGGATCGAGCAGCCGCTGCTCTCCAGCGCGGCCATCAATGCCCGCCTGAATCAGGTGGAGAGCCTCGTGCGCCAGAGCGTGGCGCGGTGCGACCTGATCGACGAGCTGCACTATATCGCAGACATCGAGCGCCTGATGACCCGCACGGTCTACGGCTCGGCCACGCCCAAGGAGATCTATTCTCTGGCACAGACCTGTGACCATCTGCCCGCCCTCAGGCGGCAGGCGAAGGATACCGGCTGTGCGGAACTGTCCGATCTGGTGGGCCAGATCGACCCGCTGGAGGACATCAAAGAAAAGATCTATGCGGCGGTGGACCCGGAAGCGCCCTCTACCCTCAAGGACGGCGGCGTCATCGCGCAGGGCTACCACCCCGAGGTGGACGAGCTGCGCTCCATCCGTGACAACACCAAGGGCGTTCTGGCGCAGCTGGAAGCCCGCCTGCGGCAGGAGACCGGCATCCCGAAGCTGAAGATCGGCTATAATCATGTGTTCGGCTATTTTATCGAGGTCAGCAATTCCTTCAAGAACCTCGTGCCGGAGACCTATATCCGCAAGCAGACCCTGACCAACGGTGAACGCTACATCACGCAGGAGCTAAAGGAGCTGGAGAGCAAGATCCTGGGCGCGCACGAACGGCTCATCTCGCTGGAGCACCGGCTGTTCGGCGAGCTGCTGGACGGCATCGGCTCCCAGCTGGACCGCATCCAGCGCACGGCCAGCGCGGTGGCGCAGCTGGACGTCCTCGCCTCGCTGGCGCAGGTCGCGGCCGAAAACAATTACTGCCGCCCCGTGGTGGATGACAGCGACGAGCTGAGCATCACCGAGGGCCGCCACCCGGTCGTGGAGCAGGTGCTCAAGGGCAGCCTCTTTGTGCCCAACGATACCCGCCTGAACCGCGGCGAGGACCGGTGCCTCATCATCACCGGCCCCAACATGGCGGGAAAATCGACCTATATGCGTCAGAATGCCCTCATCGCGCTGATGGCGCAGATCGGCTCTTTTGTCCCGGCCTCTGCCTGCCATGTGGGCGTCGTGGACGCGATCTTTACCCGTATCGGCGCGTCGGACGATCTGGCCGCGGGCCAGTCCACCTTCATGGTCGAGATGACCGAGGTGGCCGAGATCCTGCGGAGCGCCACGCCCCGCAGCCTCGTGGTCCTGGACGAGATCGGCCGCGGCACCTCCACCTTCGACGGCATGAGCATCGCCCGGGCGGTGGTGGAGCACATCACCGACCCCAAAAAGGGGCTGGGCTGCAAGACCCTGTTCGCCACCCATTACCACGAGCTGACCGATCTGGAAGGGGCCATCGACGGGGTGAAGAACTACAATATCGCAGTCAAAAAGCGGGGCGAGGATATCACCTTCCTGCGGCGCATCGTGCGCGGCCCGGCAGATGACAGCTACGGCATCGAGGTGGCCAAGCTGGCGGGCCTGCCCGGCAGTGTGACCCGCCGGGCCCATGAGGTGTTGCGCGCGCTGGAGGCCAGCGCCCCCAAGAACCGGGTGGAGCAGATGGATTTTGACGCGCTGGCGGATTACAGTTCGCCCGCGGTGCCCAGCGAGATGATGGAGAAGCTGGAGGCGCTGGACGTCGAGACGCTGACGCCCATCGAGGCGCTGAACTTCCTGTACGAACTGAAAAAGACGCTCCGCGGCACACTGAAGGGCTGAGCGGGCGCCAAGAGAAGGAGAGACGAACAGCATGGCAGTGATCCGAGTCCTGGACAAGCATACTGCGGAGCTGATCGCCGCGGGCGAGGTCGTGGAGCGGCCTGCCTCGGTGGTCAAAGAGCTGCTGGAAAATGCCATCGACGCGGGCGCGACACAGATCGTTGTGACCATCGAGTCCGGCGGTGTGCGGCTCATCGAGGTGAGCGACAATGGCAGCGGCATCGAGGCGGAGTATATCTCGACCGCCTTTATCCGCCACGCCACGAGCAAGATCAAATCGCAGGAGGATCTGGACCACATCCACACGCTGGGCTTCCGGGGTGAGGCGCTGGCCTCCATCGCCAGCGTGGCCCGCGTGGAGGTGCTGACCCGCACCGAGCTGGACGAGTGTGCCTGTGTCTACCGCATCGAAGGCGGCGAGGAACAGCCGCTGGAGCCGGGCGCGCGGGCCGTCGGCACGACCATCCGGGTGCGGGATCTGTTCTATAATACGCCCGCCCGCATGAAATTCCTGAAAAAGGATTCCAGCGAGGGGACCGTGGTGGCGGATGCGGTGTCGCACGTCGCGCTGAGCCACCCGGAGATCAGCTTCAAGTTCATCCGCGAGGGCAAGCTGCAATTCGTCACACCCGGCGACGGGGCGCTGCGCAGCGCGGCCTATGCGGTGCTGGGCCGGGAGTTTGCCCGGGACCTGATCCCTGTGGAGGAGCAGGAGGGCAGCTACCGGGTCTTTGGCCTTATCACGCCGCCCAAGAGCTGCCGCGCCAGCCGCAGCATGCAGCATTTCTATATCAATGGCCGCTATGTCCGCAACCGCACGATGATGGCGGGCATGGAGACGGCGTTCAAGGGCACGACGATGCAGGGCAAGTTCCCCGGCGGGGTCCTGATGCTGGAGATGCCGGCCGAGCTGGTGGACGTCAATGTCCATCCGGCCAAGGTCGAGGTGCGCTTTGCCCGGGAAAACGATGTGTTCGACGTAGTGTATCATGCGGTCAAGCTGGCGCTGGCCCAGCCGGGCACAGGGGAGCGGCTGTTCTCTTTTGGAATGACCAAACTGCCGAAGGATGCGGCGCTCTTGGCGGATAAAGAAGAAAATGACGATAAAACAGAGGAAAAATCTGTAAAGGAAAATCACTTTACAGGACTTTCTGCCGTCATTTCGGGCCAGGCCGAGCCGGGGACGCTCCCCAAAGCTGGCCCGGCTGGCCTCTCTGCATCTCAGGATGCGCCTGTGCAGGCTGTGCCCAGGGCCGTGCCCGCAAAAAAGGAGACCTCTGCCGCCCGGAGAGAAGCGGATGCCTTTGCGGAGCTTCTGGCCGGGACAAGCGTTGCCAAAGACGCACCCATGGAGTCCGTTGTGACCCTTCACAGTCCACAGGCAGAGGCGGCACCGGCACCGGCGGCGGAGCCGTTCCGACTGGCCGCAAATGAGACAAAATTAGATGTCGCCATCGAGGAAGAGCAGATTCCTGACCGTGTGGATCATCTTGCCGCGTGGACGGCTGCGACGCCCGCAGCCACGGTTTCCGGGGAGCCGGAGCAGCTCCCGCAGGACGAGGACGCGCCGCCCGAGCAGCTCAGCTTCGGCGGGGCGGAGGAGGCCGCGCCGCTGGAATATGTGGGGGAGCTGTTCCGCACCTATCTGCTTGCCCAGCGGGGAGATGAACTGTGCCTCATCGACAAGCACGCGGCCCACGAACGCCAGCTCTATGAAAAGCTGGCCGCCCATTATGGCAATGTGCCCAGCCAGCTTTTGCTGGAGCCGGCCGCGGTCGACCTGGCCCCGGAGGAAAAGCAGGCGCTGCTGGATAATATCCCTTTGCTGGAGAACGCAGGCATCGAGATCGACGACTTTGGGGGCAACACGGTGGTGCTGCGGGCGGTGCCCGCGGACGTGGAGCCGCAGAACGCCGAGAGCCTGCTGGTGGAACTGGCAGACAAGTTCCGCAAGGGCAGCCGGGACGCGCTGAACGAGCGCACCGAGTGGGTGCTGCATTCCATCGCCTGCCGCGCGGCGATCAAGGCGGGGGACCGCACCTCGCCGCAGGAGCTGATGGTGCTGGCGGAGAAGATCCTTTCCGGTGAGATCCCGCCCTTCTGCCCCCATGGACGGCCCTGTGTGCTGAAGCTGACCCGAAAGGAGCTGGAAAAGCAGTTTGGACGCATTGTGTAACAAACCCTTCGTCCTTGCGGTGGTCGGCCCGACGGCCACCGGAAAAACGGCCCTTGGCGTCGCGCTGGCGCAGGCGCTGGACGGCGAGGTCATCAGCGCCGACTCGATGCAGATCTATCGCGGGCTGGATATCGGGACGGCTAAGGTGACGCCCGAGGAAACAAAAGGCATCCCGCATCACGGTGTGGACATCCTGCCGCCGGACGTGCCGTTCAGCGTGGCGGATTTCACCGGGCTGGCCGGACGGTTGACCCGGGAGATCGCTGGCCGGGACCGCCTGCCGATCCTTGTGGGCGGCACGGGGCTTTATATCCAGAGCTTTCTATATGGAGTGCGGTTTGCCGCGGAAAAGGCGCCGGAGGGGCTGCGCGCTCAGCTTGCGGCAGAGCTGGCCGAACGCGGCCCCGCGGCGATGTATGCCGAGCTGCAGGCGGTGGACCCCGAGGCGGCGGCTGCGATCCATCCGAACAATCATGTGCGCGTGCTGCGGGCGCTGGAGCATTTCCGCGCCACCGGCCGCCGCCTGAGCGAACAGAAGGCGGCGTCGCTCCCGCCGGAGCGCCCTTATCGCGCGCTGGTGCTGGGGCTGGACTTCCCGGACCGTGCCCAGCTCTACCGCCGCATCGACCTGCGGGTGGACCGGATGCTGGAGGCAGGGCTTCTGGAAGAAGCGCGGGAGGTCTATGACCACCGCGCGGCCTATCAGACTGCCGCGCAGGCCATCGGCTACAAGGAGTTCTTCCCTTATTTTGAGGGGACCGCTTCGCTGGCTGACTGCGCGGAAAAGCTCAAGCAGGCATCCCGCAACTACGCCAAACGCCAGCTCACCTGGTTCCGGCATATGGATGGCGTGGTCTGGCTGGATGCCTCGTCGCCGGAGCTGGCCTCCGAAGCGCTGCGGCAGGCTGAACGATTTTTTGCAAAGAGGTGAACCGGATGCCGGAAGAAAATCAGTCTCCGCGCCGCGGCCCCCGCATTCTGGCGGCACTGGCGGGCGTCTTCCTCTGCTTTCTGGTGCTGGCGGCCATCTATGTGGGCTATCAGGCGTGGCAGGTGCTCTGCCCGCCCAATACCTACGAGACGGCCACCCTTGCCACCGTCTCCGACACGGTGGAGGCGCAGGGCGTGCTGCTGTTTGAGGAAAGCTATGTCCCCGGCAGCGGGATCCTGGGCTATCTGGTAGAGGACGGCGAGCGGGTCTCGGCAGGCACGGCAGTGGCGGAGGTCTATACAGAGATCTCGCAGTCCTCCCTGCGCCAGCAGCTCACGCAGCTCCAGGACCAGATCGCGCTGCTGCAGAAATCCCAGAACACGACCGCCATCCAACTGGACAATCTGCTCCAGGAGCGCTCTGCCGCGCTTTATGATCTGATGGATGCGCTGGACCGGAGCGAGTACGGCGAGACAGGGGAGAGCGCCGAGGCGTACCTGCTGGCGCAGAACAAGCTCTGGATCGTCACGGGAGAAGTGACCGATTTCTCCGCGCAGATCGCCGCGCTGACCGACCAGATGGCCAGTGTCCAGGCGCAGCTCGGTTCTCCGGCGCAGATCACCGCGCCCCAGACCGGCTATTTCATCCGTTCCGCCAGCTCCGGCCGCCTGAGCGCGGGCGCGGCGGATATCCGGGCGCTGAGCGCTGTGGACCTGAAAGCCTATCTGGATTCGGGGCCTGAGACCGCTCTGGAGGGCTGTGCAGGCAAGGTGGTCTCCGGGTTCACCTGGTACTACTGCGGCGTCTGCTCTGCCAAGGAGGGGGAAAAGCTGCTCGGCTCAGACGGCAAGCCCCTGAAGAAGTCCGTGGAGATCCGCTTTCCCGGGCAGACGGAGGGCAGCTTCAAGGCCACCGTGTCGGAGGTATCCATCGACGCGGAGAATGGCCTGGCCCGGTTCGTGCTCTCCTGCGATTCCATCAGCGGCGATGTCCTGCGCCTGAACTGTGCCCCGGCGCAGATCGTGGTGGGCACCAGCACCGGCCTGCGCATCCGTGCGTCGGCGGTGCATTATCTCAAGGAGGACGGCTCCGAGGCCGAGGGCCAGGGCGAGAACTATATCCCGGGCGTCTATGTCAAATTCGGAAATCTCGCCCGCTTCCGCCGCATCGACCCGGTGGACTCCGAACACCCGCGGGTGACGGATGGAGACTATCTCCTGGTTTTGCCCAGCGGCACCGCGGGTTCGGTCAGTCAGGTGCGCCTTTATGACGAGATCATCGTCTCGGGACAAAATTTGTATGACGGAAAACTCCTGTAGTTATTGACATCTGCGGTAAAAAATCCGATAATAAGAAAAGCTATTTGCATCTGCCCATGGAAAGGGCATGCCGGGCGGACAGTTGCGGCCCGGAGGAAAGGAGCGTATCTCTATGTCTATTATGGATAGCCTCAAAAAGGGCCTGTTCGGCTCCGAGGAGGATTATGAAGACCAGTACATCGATGATGGCCCCCAGATGGTGAATAATAATAGCGTCGGCACCTCTGCCGACGAGGAGGAAGAAGATGCCGCCGAGGGCAGCCGCAGAAATGGCAAGGTGGTCAACATCCACGCCACCACGCAGCTCAAGGTCGTGCTCGTCAAGCCCGAGCGCTTTGAAGACGCCAGCACCATCGCGGATCATCTGAATAACAAGCGCACCGTCGTGCTGAATCTGGAGTCTACCAACAAGGAGGTCTCCCGCCGTCTGGTGGATTTCCTGTCCGGTGTGGCCTATGCCAACAACGGCCAGATCAAGCGCGTGGCCAACAGCACCTTCATCATCACGCCGTACAACGTGGATATCATGGGGGATCTGCTGGACGAGCTGGAGAACAATGGCGCGTTCTATTGATGCCTCGCCCGCGCCCAAAGCGGTGCGGGGCTTTGTGCCTGCGCGCAATGAGGAGGAGCGCTTCCTCATGCGCCACATCGAAGATCTGGCCCGCGCCGCCCAGGCCCGCGGCATCGCCCGCTATTCCTCTTTTTTGAGCGACCGGGAGCAGGCCCTGGCACAGGCGGCGCTCAACCGCTGCGGGGCACAGGCGTTCCGTTTCGAGGGCGGCTGGCCGGGGGCGGAGCGCAGGGTGCTCTGTCTGGAGCCGGAGGACAGCTTCGGCGTCTGTCCGGTGAGCTGTGTGCGGCTCGTGTGCCGCGTCCAGCCGGGCGCGGCGCTCCCTGCCCATAAAGATTATCTCGGCAGCCTGATGGGGCTGGAGCTGCGGCGCGAGGCGCTGGGGGATATCGTCCTCCCGCCGGATGCGCCCGGCACAGCCTATGTCTTTGCGCTGGAACCGGCGGCACAGCTCATTTGCCGTGAGCTGCGGCAGGCGGGCCGCGCCGATCTGACCGCTGTGATGCAGCCGTTGGACGAGCTGCCGCCGTTCCCTCAGGCAGAGCGCGCGCTCCGCACGGCAACGGTGTCTTCCCTGCGGCTGGACGCTGTGCTGGCGGCGATCCTGCGGTGCAGCCGCGGTATGGCCGCCGAGCTGATCGCCGCGGGGCGGGTGGAGATCAACCATCTGCCTGTGGACAGCGCCCATGCGCCGGTCTACGAGGGCGATGTTTTTACCGTGCGCGGCAAGGGCCGCTTTGCGCTGACAGCGCTGCCCGGCAAAAGCAAAAAGGAACGGCCCATCATCGAGTTTTTTCAGTATTGATTCAATAGGGAGGAAATAACTATGCTGACCCCGCAGGATGTCCGCGCTGTGCAATTCGAGAAAAATCTCCGCGGCTATCGCACAGAGGAAGTGGATCATTTTCTGGACAAGGTCGAAGAACAGCTCAAGGCAAATGAGGCGCAGGCGGAGGAGCTGCAGCGTCAGCTCTCTGCGCTGACGGCGGAGAACCAGAGGCTGCATCGGGAGCTGGAAAGCTACGAGGCGGATGGCGACATGCTCAAATCTGCCCTGATCAATGCCCAGCGCATGGGCGAGAACGTGATCCGCGAGGCGAACCAGAAGGCGGAGGAGATCCTCCACCGTGCCAGCCTCCGCGGGGATGATATCATCCGGGACGCCAACGAGCTGCTGCAGAAGGCCAGTGACCGCGCGGACGAGATCGTCAATGAGGCCAACGACAAGCGCATGGCCGAGGAACGCGAGTATGAGCGCGTTCGCATCGAGGTCACCCGCTTCAAGTCCGACGTGCTGAACCTTTACCGCAGCCATGTGGAATCTCTGAGCCGCCTGCCGGAGTACCAGAAGGAAGCGGCCCCGGCCCTCGCCGAGGAGCCGCTCCCCGCTGAGGAGACCGAGCCGCAGCCGGAGGTCGTGCCGGAAGCCCCCGCGGAGGAAGCCCCGGCGGAAGAAGAGACCGCACCGGAGGCTCCCGCACAGGAAGCAAAAGGGGAGGATTTCTGGGAGAAGGATGAGAGCCAGCTCAAGCTGGATCTGCCCCCGGAAGAAGCGAACGCCCCTGTGCCGGACTATAATGCCTTCCAGGGAGTCCAGTTCAGCGAATAAAAACGAAGCAGAAAGTACATGGTGTGTGCAAGGAAAATTTTAGAGGAGTGTGGAACCATTGGCTAAGAACAAATCCCAGTACGACAGTACCCTGAACCTGCCCAAGACGCTGTTCGAGATGCGCGCGGGCCTGCCCAAAAAAGAGCCGGAGATGCTCAAGGATTGGGACAGGAACGACCTTTACAACGAGCTGATGAAGCACAATGAGGGCAAGCCCCTGTTCGTGCTGCATGACGGCCCCCCGTATGCGAACGGCAACATCCACATGGGCACCGCCCTGAACAAGATCATCAAGGATATCATCATCCGCCAGAAGAACATGGAGGGCTACCAGGCTCCCTATGTGCCCGGTTTCGATACCCACGGCCTGCCCATCGAGCTGAAGGCGCTGTCCTCCGTCGGTGAGAAGAAGAAGGATATCTCCAAGCTGGAGCTGCGGGAGATCTGCGAAAAGTTCGCCACGGAGCACATCGACATCATGAGCGACCAGTTCAAGCGTCTGGGCGTGATCGGCGACTTCGAGCATCCGTACCTGACCCTCAAGCCTGAATTTGAGGCGCGCCAGATCGAGATCTTCGGCGAGATGGCGAAAAAGGGGTATATCTACAAGGGCCTCAAGCCTGTCTATTGGTGCCCGGACTGCCGCACGGCTCTGGCCGAGGCCGAGATCGAGTACGGCGAGGACGAGTGCGACTCCATCTTTGTGCGCTTCCATGTGACGCAGGACCCCAACGGTGTGCTGGCCAAGTACGGCATCCCCATGGACAAGACCTATTTCGTCATCTGGACCACCACCACCTGGACCCTGCCCGCCAACGAGGCCATCTGCCTGAACGGTCAGTTCGAGTATTCCTTTGTCAAGTTCGGCGGGGAATACCACATCATGGCTACGGAGCTGGTCAGGAGCGTCATGGAAGCCTGCCATATCACCGATTACGAGGTGGTGGGCGAGCCGGTCAGCGGCGCGGAGTTCGAACTGATGCGCTATCAGCATGTCTACCTGCCCAAGGAGGGCTGGGTCATCCTCGGCGATCATGTCACGCTGGAGAGCGGCTCCGGCTGTGTCCACACGGCGGGCGGCCATGGTGTCGATGACTTCAACGTCTGCCAGAAGTATCCCCAGATCCCCATCACCGTCCCCGTGGACGACGGCGGCTATCTGACCGAGCAGGCGGGCAAGTATGCCGGTCAGCGCGTGTGGGCCTCCAACAAGACCATTCTGGCCGACCTGACGGCCTGCGGCGCTGTGCTGGGTCAGGTGCACATCAAGCACCAGTATCCGCATTGCTGGCGCTGCCACAACCCCATCATCTTCCGTGCCACGGAGCAGTGGTTCTGCTCCATCGACAAGTTCAAGGAGGACGTCTACAAGGCCATCGACACCGTGACCTGGATGCCCGACTGGGGCCATGACCGGATGCGCGGTATGGTGCGCGACCGCAGCGACTGGTGCATCAGCCGCCAGCGCACCTGGGGCGTGCCGATCCCGGCCTTCTACTGCAAGAAGTGCGGGCAATATCACATCACCGATGCGACTATCCAGGCGGTCAGCGAGCTGTTCCGCAAGGAAGGCTCCGACGCCTGGTACAAATATGAGGCCGAGCAGATCATCCCCGCGGGCGAGGTCTGCGAAACGTGCGGCGCGTCCGAATGGAGCAAGGACACCGACATCATGGACGTCTGGTTCGATTCCGGCTCCACCCATGCGGCCGTTCTGGAGGAGCGCCCCGACCTGCGCTTCCCGGCCGACCTGTATATGGAGGGCGGCGACCAGTTCCGCGGCTGGTTCCAGTCCAGCCTGCTGACCAGCGTCGCCAGCAAGGGCTGCGCGCCCTATAAGGCGGTCCTGTGCCACGGCTGGGTCGTGGACGAGCAGGGCAAACAGATGCACAAGAGCGCCGGCAACGGCGTGGAGCCGAGCGAGATCATCAAGGATTATGGCGCGGACATCATCCGCCTGTGGGTCGCCTCCTCGGATTACACCGTGGATGTGCGCGCGGGCAAGAACATCTTCAAGCAGCTCAGCGAGGCGTATCGCAAGATCCGCAACACCGCCCGTTTCATTCTGGGCAATCTGGATGGCTTCGACCCCAACACCGATATGGTGGCGGACGACCAGCTCCAGGAGATCGACCGCTGGGCGCTGGCAGCTCTGGACGACCTGATCCAGGAGACCGGCGCGGGCTACGCGGTCTATAACTTCAACAAGGTCTATCATGCGGTCTATAACTTCTGCGTGGTGGCGATGTCCAACTTCTATCTGGATGTGACCAAGGACCGCCTTTACTGCACCAATGGTGCGGCCCGCCGCGCGGCGCAGACCGCAATGTACCGGATCCTTGTGGCGCTGGACAAGATCATTGCGCCCATCCTGTGCTTCACCAGCCAGGAGATCTGGGACTTCCTGCCCAAGACCGAGGGCATGAACAAATATGTCGTGTTCGAGCAGATGCCCAAGGCGGGCGAGTATGCCGCGGACGACGCCTTCAAGGCCAAGTGGGCACAGCTCATCGCGGTGCGCGATGAGGTCAAGAAGGTGCTGGAGCAGGCCCGTGCCGAAAAGCGCATCGGCGCTTCGCTGGAGGCTGCCGTCACGCTGTACTGCGGCGACGCCATGTATGAGCTGCTCAACAGTATCCCCATGGATGAGCTGGCCGATCTGATGATCGTCTCCCGCGTGGAGCTGGTCCGTGGCGAGGGCGGCGCGGCCTCCGCGGTCGAGGGCCTTGGCGTGGCTGCAGCTCATGCGGCCGGTGAAAAGTGCGAGCGCTGCTGGAAGTATTCCGCGGATATCGGCACTCATCCGGCTCACCCCACTCTGTGCGCCCGCTGCGCCAGCGTGGTGGAAGCGTAACGTCCCGGGACGGAACGCGGGCTTCTGATTTCAAGGGCGGCGCTCCCTTTCGGCAAGGGGGCGCCGTTTTGTATCACAGCGGCTCTGCGCCGCTATAAGGAGAACAAGATGTCCTATATCATCATCAATCTGCTTCTGATCGCCGCGCTGGTGGGCATTGACCAGCTCATCAAGATGTGGGCGGTGCTTTATCTCCAGCCGGTGGGCGCGATGCCGCTGATCCCTCATGTGGTGGAGCTGCGCTTCGTGCTCAACCCCGGCATGGCGTTCAGCCTGCTCAGCGGCAAGCAGACCTTTCTGATCCTTGCCACCAGCATCGCCATGCTGGGGCTGGGGTATCTCCTGCTGTTCCGCAGCCGGGGCGATCGTTTGCAGCAGGCGGCCTTCGTCCTCATCCTCGGCGGCGGCGTCGGCAACCTGATCGACCGGGTGCTGAACGGCGAGGTGGTGGACTATCTCAATCTGCTGTTCATGCGCTTCGCGGTGTTCAATTTTGCGGATATCTGCGTCTGCGTCGGCGTAGGTCTGTGGATCCTGTCCATCTTCCTGGAGGAGTCGCAGGAAAACAAACGGAAGGAAGGCTCTGGGAAGCCGTGAGCATGGAACAGCGAGAATTTATCGTAGAACCCGAAGCCGCGGGCCAGCGTATCGACCGCTTCCTGAGCGGAGAGGACACGGGCCTGTCCCGCAGCGCGCTGCAGGAGCTGGTCTCGCAGGGGCATGTGCTCTGCAACGGCCGCCCGGTCGCCAAAAGCCTGAAATTGAAGGCGGGGGACACCCTGCTGCTGGAGATCCCCGCGGCCCGGCCCATCGAGGCGGTGCCGCAGGACATCCCGCTGGAGGTGGTCTATGAGGACGCTCATCTGCTGGTGGTGAACAAACCCAAAGGCATGGTCGTCCACCCTGCGCCGGGCAACCCGGATGGGACGCTGGTGAATGCGCTGCTGTGGCATTGCCGCGGCAGTCTTTCGGGCATCGGGGGCGAGCTGCGGCCGGGCATCGTGCACCGCATCGACAAGGATACCAGCGGCCTGCTGGTCGTGGCCAAGGATGATGCCACGCATGTGGGGCTTTCGCAGCAGATGGCCGTCCACAGTGTGGAGCGGACCTATCAGACGGTGGTCTACGGCGGCTTTGCACAGGAGGAGGGCTTTGTGGAGTCCTATCTGGGCCGCGCGAAAAATGACCGGAAAAAGATGGCGGTCTATCCGGCCGGTGAGCCGCACACCAAGTATGCTTATACGGGCTATCGCGTCCTGGAGCGTCTGGGGAACTTCACGCTGCTGGAATGCCGCCTTAAAACTGGCCGCACCCATCAGATCCGCGTCCATATGGCTTCCATCCAGCACCCGGTGGCCGGAGACCCCGTCTATGGGCCGCACAACTGCATCACCAGCCTGCACGGCCAGTGCCTGCACGCCAGGACGCTGGGCTTCGTCCATCCCATCACCGGCGAGCAGCTGCGCTTTGACTCCGAACTGCCGGAGTATTTCACTCATTTTCTTGCAACGCTCAGGAGGGGACCGCTATGAACCAACCGCTCAAAAATACGCTGGTGCTCTGCGACTTGGATACGCTGCTGCTCGGCACGGACGGCAACCTGACGCAGGTGATACGGGACGTGATCCAGCTTTTCAGCAGTCGCGGCGGTCGGCTGACCGTTTTTTCCCAGCGTTCGCCCCGTGCGGTGCGCACCATTCTGGGCAGCATCCGGCTGGGTGCGCCTGCGCTGCTCTGCGGGGGGACCTTGGCCTATCGCTTTGCCGAGGGCAGCGGACAGCCGCTGTGCGGTTTCGATGCGCTGGACGATGACTTCCTGACCAAGCTCCCCGCCGCCGAGGGCATTGGCATCGCGCTCCAGATGAAAGATGGTTCTACCCGTGTGCTGCGCATGAGCCAGGCACTGGAACAGCATCTGCGGCAGGAGTGGACGCCGTTCCTCCTGAACCACGCGGCGGACATCCGCTGCGCCGATGTGCTGCGGGTGCTGCTGTATCAGGATGAAAAACGCGCCCCCGCGCTGCAATTATTTGAAAAGGCGCTGAGCGAGAGCGCGGCACCGCTCCGTGCCGAGCGCATGGCGGCGGATACGCTGCTGCTCACGCCCCGCGGGGTGTCCGGCAAAGCGATGCTGGACGCAGTGTGCCAGCCGGCAGGAGCCGCACCGGAGGACGTGCTGGTGGTCGCGGGCAGTCTGCCGATGCTGGAGCTGGTGCGCGCCGCGGGCCAGAGTGCCGCGGGTGCCGATGCCCCGGCGGAGCTGCGTCTGGCTGCAAAGCAGATCACGCTCACCGACTGCGCGGGCGGAGCCGCCGCCGAGGTGCTGTACCGTCTGGTGCGCAAGGCGGAGCGGGCGTGAAGCCGCGCCGAAGATCTGTCAAAAACAGGTCAAAATCAGGAAAATCTTTTCCATAGCAAAAGTCTGGGGCTTTCTTTTTGGAGGCAAAACGAGTACAATGGAAGAAACGTATCCGGCAGGCTCGTCGGAGCAGGAGAGATGGTTCCTGCTTGCCGCGCTGTCTGCGGCAGCCCTGAGCGTGGGGCTGGCGTTCTGGTTCGCGGTGCCGCTGGACCGGTCAGAACAGCCTCCGCCGCCAGAGCCTGCCCCGCTGATGGAGTCGGTCCGTGTGGAACTGAACACAGCCGGGCAGAAGGCTCTTTGCACACTGCCGGGCATCGGGGAAAAGCGTGCACGGGCTATCATTGAGGACCGGCTCCGGAATGGGCCTTACCGTGAGCTTTCGGACCTTCTGCGGGTGCCCGGCATCACGCAGGAGATGCTGGATTCCTGGGATGGTCTCGCAGTGGCGGGGTGACGCGGGCACGTTCCGACAGAGCATATTTGACCCAGCAAAAGGGGGAGTCAGAGTGAAAGAAGAAAGCATCTTTATCAATCGGGAGCTGAGCTGGCTGGATTTCAACCGCCGGGTCCTCGTGCTGAGCAAGGATAAGAACGTCCCGCTGGCAGAGCAGATCAAGTTTTTGTCCATCTACGGCTCGAATCTGGACGAGTTTTTCATGGTCCGCGTCGGTTCCCTGCAGGAGCGCGCCAATCTTGCCCGCTCCAAAAAGGAAAAGCGCGACAGCAAGACCAACATGACCGCCTCAGAGCAGCTCGCCGCGATCATGCCCAAGGTCGGGCAACTCCAGAGCGACTGCGATAAATTCTATGAGAAAGCGCTGGAAAACCTGAACGCCTGCGGATACAAAAAGGTGGATTTCGACCACCTGACCAAGGAAGAAGAGCACTTTTGGAGACGCTATTTCCAGAATCAGCTCTTCCCGATCCTCAGCCCGCAGATCGTGGATAACCGCCACCCGTTCCCTTTCCTGCGCAACAAGGAGATCTATCTGGGCGTACTTCTGCGGGAAAAGCATCCCGCCGAACAGAGCCTTGGCATCATTCCCATCTCCAGCCAGATGGAGCGCATGCATATCATCAAAAAAGGCGACACCACCTATTTCGCTCTGGTGGAAGAAATGGTGCTGCATTTTGCGTCTCTGATCTTCGGCAAGGAGTCGATCCTGGAAAAATGCCTGTTCCGCGTGACCCGCAACGCCGATATCGAGGTCAAGGAGGGCATGATGGATCACGATATCGACTATCGTGAGATCATGTCCGACCTGCTCAAGCGCCGCCGCAAGCTGGCAGCCGTGCGCCTGCAGATGACACCCACCGCGCCGCCCGAGATCGTGCGCATCCTGTGCGACCGCCTGACCCTGAGCCGCAAGCGGGTATTCGAGCAGAAAAGCCCGCTGGACCAGAGCTTTTTCTTCAAGCTGAGCGGACGCATCGAGGCCGATGGCCGCGCCGAGCTGGTCTATCCGACCGCGCGGCCCATGCTCCCGCCCCAGGGCTACGACCTGACGAAGGAAGTCCAGCAGCATGACGTGCTGCTGAGCTATCCCTATCAGTCCATCCGCCCGTTCATCAGCATGCTGAAGGAGGCCGCCCGGGACCCGGAGGTCATTTCCATCAAGATGACCCTCTACCGCATGGCGCGGGAATCCCAGATCGTGCAGGCGCTGGTGGAAGCGGCCGAGAACGGCAAGGAAGTCGTGGCGCTGGTGGAGCTGCGTGCCCGCTTCGACGAGCAGAACAACATCGACTGGTCCAAGCAGCTGGAGGCGGCGGGCTGCACGGTCATCTATGGCTTTGAGGATTACAAGGTCCACTCCAAGCTGACCCTTATCACCCGCAAGAACGCGGATGGCTACTCGTACATCACGCAGATCGGCACCGGCAACTACAACGAAAAGACCAGCGAGCTGTATACCGATTACTCCTTCATCACGGCAGACCCGGATATCGGTGAAGAAGCCTCCAATGTATTCCAGAATCTGGCAGTGCATCAGCTCACCGAGACCAGCGACAAGATGCTGGTAGCCCCTCTGCGCTTCAAGAGCGTGCTGCTGGAGGAGATGGATCATGTCATCACGGCCGCCCGCCTGGGCCGTCCGGCTTCCATGATCCTGAAAAACAACTCTATCAGCGATGTGGATATCATCCAGAAGCTGCAGGAAGCGAGCTGCGCGGGCGTGCGCATCGATATGATTGTACGCGGCATCTGCTGCGTGCGCGCGGGTGTGCCCGGCAAGACGGAGAATCTGCACATCCGCAGTCTTGTGGGCCGCTATCTGGAACATGGCCGTGTTTACAGCTTCTTTGACGGGCAGAATACCCGCGTTTACATCGCATCCGGCGACTTCCTCACCCGAAACACGGAATGCCGCGTAGAGGTGGGCGTGCTGGTAGAAGACCCGGTTTTGATGAAGAAGCTGGACGATATCCTGCACCTCCAGCTCCGCGACAACGTCAATGCCCGGGAGATGCAGCCGGATGGCAGCTATCAGAAGGTCAAGCCCGCGCCGGGCGAGCCGCTGGTCAACAGCCAGATGGGGATGTATGAGCTGCTGAAGGATGACTGGCTCGCCGGTGCGCCGCCGGTCGCCGCAGCCGCTGTGCCGGAGACGCCGCAGTCTCTGCCGAAAACAGCAGAAGCCGCACCCGAAGCGCCCCCGGCTGTGGAGCAGAAAAAGCCTGCCCCTGCCGAAACCCCGGAGGAAAAACGTACCGCACCGATCCCTGCCACGGTCTCTGCGGCGCAGCCTCAGCCGAAGCCCTCTGCGGCCAGCGCGCCGCGTCCGGCCAAGGCCTCCGTCGTGAACACAAGGCCTGCCCGGAAGGAAGGCCTGATGGACCGCCTGCGCAGATTCCTCGGCGGAAGATAACAAATCAAAGAACGGGAGCCGCCTGTGTCATATCAGGCAGCTCCCGTTTTGTTCTGCCTGTCCGCGGGAGCGCATACACTGCACCAGACGGAGGATGCGGCAGATGCAGGCAAGACGAAGGAACCGGACCGGACAGGGGACAGCACGGCCTGCCCCCGGAACCACAAAACACGGACAGCGCCCCCGGAGATGGGCGCTGCTTCTGTGCGCGGTGCTGTTTTTGGCAGCGCTGCGGATGGGGACTCTGGCGGCCTGCGCGGCCCGGACCGCCCCGGAAGGCTGTTCGCTGCAGCAGGGGAGCGGGCAGACCCTGTGCTTTCCGCTGGATACCGCTGCATGGCGCGTTTCGGACCCCTATGGCTGGCGGGAGGACCCCTTCACCGGAGAGGAACAGTTCCATCAGGGGATCGACCTTGCCTGTGCGGAGGGAACGCCGGTCCGCGCCGCGGCGGATGGCGTGGTCACATCGGCCCGGCGCAGCGCCAGCTACGGCAATGTTTTGCGCCTCTGCCATGCGGACGGACTGGAAACGCTGTACGCACATCTGCAATACGCCTATGTCCGCCCCGGTGAGGTGGTGCGGGCGGGGCAGATCGTGGGGACCGCGGGGCAGACGGGCCGCGCCACCGGCCCCCATCTGCACTTTGAGCTGCTGCGCGGCGGCGTGCGCTGTGCCCCTGATATGGCGCTGGGGCTGTTATGAAGCGCCGGGTGCGTATCGGCCCGCTGGAGTTTCAGGACCCTCTGCTCCTGTGCGGGCTGCTGTATCTGCTGCTGTGGTTCGACGCCGGGGGCTGGCTGCGTCTGGGCCTGCTGGCGGCCTTTTTGCATGAAGCAGGCCATATCATGGTGTATTGTGCGCTGTGCCGCCGTTTTCCTGTCATCGAAATCACGATGACCGGCTTTTGCATGCGTACGCGGGGGGCGGCGCTGACCGTCCCCCAGACCCTCGTTCTGGCTGCGGCCGGGCCGGCAATGAACGCTCTGCTGGCCGCTGTCTGGGCAGCAAAACTGTCCTTCCATGCGACCGTCCGCGCCAGCGCCTTCCTCACCGCCAATCTCCTGACAGGGGCCTTCAATCTCTTGCCCGTCCCGCCGCTGGATGGTTTCCAGATCCTCAGCTGCGTGTGGACGCTCTGCTCCGCCGCCCGTGGGCGCAGCCCCAGCGCGCGGGAGCGCGCAAACCAGTGCCGCCACCTCCCGCCCAACCAACCAACTCTCCCGCCCATCGCGCAGGCGATGGGCGCAATAAAAAGTTTTTCGGTTCCTTTTTTCAAAAAGGAACAAAACCCTCGTCCCCAAAACCGGAATTGCAATTCTCCGGGAAATGGGGTACAATAAAGCAAACGACCAGGGGGCGCGCTGCGCCCTGTTGATGGAGGAACCGATGTTTGACCCGAAATTGAAAGAAGCGCTGGGCCGGGTGCAGAAGCCGGGCCGCTATACCGGCGGCGAGCCGGGCAGCGTGTATAAAGACAAAGCAAAGGTGGACGTGCGCTTTGCGTTCTGCTTCCCCGATACCTACGAGGTGGGCATGTCCTTCCTCGGTGAAAAGATCCTGTACGAGCTGCTCAACGCCCACGAGAACTGGTGGTGCGAGCGCGCTTTCATGCCCTGGCTGGATATGAAAGCCGAGATGGAGCGCCTGCATCTGCCGCTCTATACGCTGGAAAGCAAAGACCCTCTGACAGCATTCGACGCCGTGGGCTTTACGCTGCAATATGAGCTGTCCTATACCAATATCCTTGCGATGCTGGATCTGGCGGGCATCCCGTTCTATTCCCGGGACCGTGACGCCTCCTGGCCGCTGATCGTGGCGGGCGGGCCGTGCGCCTGCAACGCCGAGCCGATCGCAGAGTTCTTTGATGTGGTCCAGCTGGGCGAGGGCGAACGTCAGCTCCCGGCCATCTGCGCCGAGATCGAGCGCGCCAAGAAGGAAGGCATCTCCAAAAAGGAACTGCTGCTGCGCATGACAAAGATCCCGGGCGTATATGTCCCGGCCTTCTATGATATCGCCTATTTTGAGGATGGCCGCGTCCGCTCCATCACGCCCAATGAGCCGGGTGTGCCCGCAGTCGTGACCAAGGCGATCATCCAGAACATGAACGACTTTGCCCCGCCCACCAATTTCGTGGTGCCGATGGTGGGCGCGATCCAGGACCGCGCCAGCATCGAGGTGCTGCGCGGCTGTGTGCGCGGCTGCCGCTTCTGTCAGGCGGGCTTCCTCTACCGCCCCATGCGCCAGCGCGACGCGGGTCTGCTGGACCGGGCCGCGCGGGAGCTGTGCGCCAATACCGGTTACGAGGAGCTGAGCCTGTCCAGCCTGTCCACCTCCGACCACAGCCAGCTCGAGGAGCTGCTGGACGACCTGAACGAGTGGACCCCGCAGGAGCATATCAGCCTGTCGCTGCCTTCGCTGCGCATGGACAACTTTTCCCAGAGCCTCATCGAAAAGACCACGCGGGTGCGCAAGAGCGGCCTGACCTTTGCGGCCGAGGCGGGGACCCAGCGGTTGCGGGACGTCATCAACAAAAACGTGACCTGGGACGAGATCGAAAAGACCTGCCGCATCGCCTTTGAGGCAGGCTACACGTCGGTCAAGCTCTACTTTATGATGGGCCTGCCCACTGAGACCATGGAGGACATCGAGGGCATCGCCGAGACCGCGCAAAAGGTGGTAGACCTTTACTATCACACGGCGAACCACGCCAAGGGCCGCGGCGTGCAGGTGACGGTGAGCTGCTCCTGTTTTGTGCCCAAGCCCCACACGCCGTTCCAGTTCGTACCGATGGACACCGCCGAGACCCTTCAGGCCAAGCAGAAGCATCTGCTGGAAAGCGTCCGCAGCCGCAAGATAAAAGTGAACTATCACGACAGCAAGACCAGCTTTCTGGAGGGCGTGTTCGCCAAAGGCGACCGCCGCCTTGCGCCCGTGCTGGTGGAGGCCTACCGCCGCGGCTGTTACTTTGACGGCTGGGAGGAGTGCTTCCGCTACGATACCTGGATGCAGGTGTTCGAGGATCTGGGCGTGGACCCCCATTTCTATTGCCAGCGCCCCATCGCACTGGACGAGGTGACGCCCTGGGCGCATATGGATTATGGCGTCACCCACGACTATCTGGTGCGGGAATACCAGAAGGCGCTGGCCGCGCAGACCACGCCGCCGTGCAACCGCGTCTGCAATGCCTGCGGCGCCAATCATCTGTTAGGAGGGCCGTGCTTTGATTACCGTTCGGATATCGTTTAAGAAGGAGAACGAAGCCTCCTATATCTCCCTTCTGGATATGCAGCGGGTGATGCAGCGGGTGCTCAAGCGCAGCGGCCTGCCGGTGTGGCATACGCTGGGCTTCAACCCCCATATCTATATGACCTTTGCCTGCCCGCTGTCGCTGGGGCAGGAGAGCCTTTGTGAATGTGTGGATGTCAAGACCGAGGCGGAAGCCCCGGACTTTGCCCAGTGGAAGGATGCGCTCAACGCCATCATGCCCGCGGGCATCGAGGTGTTTTCGGTGGCGCCGGTGGTGATGAAGGCGGACAGCATCGCCTATGCCTGCTATTCCGTC
>JBJERT010000352.1:22025-28994 GCA_051882435.1 Faecalibacterium sp. | reverse complement strand
CAGTTCCTGACGGCGGAAAAGCAGCGCTTTTTCTGAAACCGCCGGCCCGGAGAGCCGATTTTGGCAAAACAGAAAATTTCTAGTGGAATTTTAGTCAGAATGCTTGCATTCGGGCATGTTTTATGCTATCCTATTAAGGCGTTAGTGTCCGCTGAGACCACAGCGGGGTTAATGACGGAACATCATTAAACGGGCGGTCCTCTGACGGCGGTGTGCCGTGTATGAACGTCTAAAAACAAATGGAGGATTCAAAAATGGACGCACTGAAGATCATTGCCGAAGGCAGCATCAAGGCTGAGAAGCCGCAGTTCAACGTTGGCGACACCGTCCGCGTGGACGTTCGCATCAAGGAAGGCGACCGTGAGCGTATCCAGGGCTTCGAGGGCACTGTGATCGCGAAGAAGCACGGCGGCGTGGCCGAGACCTTCACCGTTCGCCGCGTGGCTTATGGTGTTGGCATCGAGCGTGTTTTCCCCATCAACAGCCCCTTCGTTGAGAAGGTCACGGTTGTCCGCAAGGGCAAGGTCCGCCGCGCGAAGCTGTTCTATCTGCGTGGCCGCACCGGCAAGGCTGCCAAGGTCAAGAGCGATATTTGATGATCCCCGATTCAAACCGGGAGAAAAGGGACAACTTGTTGTCCCTTTTTTCTTTATCTGTCGGTCAGCGGAGGAAAACCAGACTGTGAGGTGCAGTACAAGATGACAAAGCAGGAGCAGGCAGAGCAGCCGCGTGTCCGCGGGCAGGAGCTGCTGGAATGGTACGAGGCGCTGATCTCAGCGGCACTCGTGCTGGTGCTGGTCTTTTCGTTCTTTTTCCGCATCATCCAGGTGGACGGCGAATCCATGGTGCCCACGCTGTACCATGGCGACAAGCTTATCGTCTGGGGTGCGGGCTACACACCGGAGCGCGGCGACGTGGTCATCATCGACAGCGGCACCTCCTATGGCAAGCCGCTGGTCAAGCGGGTCATTGCCAGGGGCGGCGACACCATCAGCATCGACTACGGCGCGGGCACTGTCACGGTGAACGGCACCGTGCTGGAGGAGGACTATATCGCTGCGCCCACACACCTGGGCTACGATGTCACCTATCCGCTGGTAGTGCCGGAGGGGACGGTATTCGTAATGGGTGACAACCGGAACGCCTCGCTGGACAGCCGGGCCTCTTATATCGGCTGCATCGACGAAGAAGATATTCTGGGCAAAGTGCTGCTCTGCTTTTTGCCTTTTTCGGATTTTGGAGTGGTGAAATGAAGGAACAGGAACTGCAATTTTCCAATCAGTATCATATCCAATGGTTCCCGGGCCATATGACCAAGACTCTGCGCATGATGGAGCAGGAGATCCAGCATGTGGATGCCAGCCTTGTGCTGCTGGATGCGCGGATTCCGCTCTCCAGCCTCAACCCGGAGATCGAGCGCATCACGGCCCGCAAGCCCAAGCTCTACGCGCTGAACAAGGCCGATCTGGCCGACCCCGCGGTCACGGAAGAATGGATCCGCTACTTCCGTGCGGCAGACGCGGGCTGTGTGGCGATCAGCGCGAAGCAGAAGGGCGGCGCGGCGGCCGTCAGGACGGCTATCGAAAAGGAACTGGCCGGTCTGCTGGAGCGCCGTCAGGTGCGCGGCATGGGGGGAGCCAAGACGCAGGTGATGCTCTGCGGCATCCCGAACGTGGGCAAATCCACCTTTATCAATACCTTTGCGGGCGCGGCGCGGGCCAAGGCCGCCGACCGCCCCGGCGTGACCAAGGGCAAGCAGTGGGTCAGCACGGACAAATTCGACCTGCTGGATATGCCCGGCGTGCTGTGGAAGAAGTTCGATTCCAAAACCACGGCCTCGAATCTGGCGTTCATCGGCTCCATCAAGGATGATATCCTCGATGTGGAAGAGCTTGCCATGAACTTGCTGGACGAGGTGCGGCGCAACTACCCCGAGCTGGTGGCACAACGCTACAAGCTGGATGCGGAGACGCTGGCTTTGCCGCCCTATGAGCTGATGGAGGCCATCGGCCGCAAGCGCGGCCTGCTGGTGCGCGGCGGCGAGGTCAACACCGAGCGCTGCGCCATCATGCTGGTGGATGAGTTCCGTGCCTGCAAGTGGGGCCGCATCTCGCTGGAGCGTCCGCCCCGCCGCGATGATCTGGCCGACTTTGCAGAAGGAGACGAAGCATGAAGCGCCGCACCGATGAGGAGATCTCCGCGCCGCTGTATGCCTATGACGCAGAGGTGCGCGCCGCCCACGGCTGCTTTGCCGGGGTGGACGAGGCTGGCCGCGGCCCGCTGTGCGGCCCGGTCTGCGTTGCGGCCTGTATCCTGGATCCGGAACGCCCGGTCTTTGGCATCAATGACTCCAAGAAGCTGACCGAAAAAAAGCGGGAAGCGCTGTTTGAGGAGATCTGCGAAAAAGCGCTGGCCTATCGGGTCGTGTTCGTGGGGCCGGAGATCATCGACCGCGATAATATCCTGAACGCTACCCTTGGCGGGATGCGTCAGGCGGTGGAAGAACTGGAACTGGTCCCCAACCTGGTATTGGTAGACGGCAACCGCTGCCCCCCGGAGCTGGCGATCCCGGCCCGCCCGGTGGTCAAGGGGGACGCGACCAGCGCCAGCATCGGGGCAGCGTCCATTCTGGCCAAGGTCAGCCGTGACCGCTATATGCGGGAGCTGGACCGACAGTATCCCCAGTACCAGCTGGCGAAGCATAAAGGCTATCCGACGAAGCTCCACTACGAGCTGCTGGCACAGTACGGCATCCAGCCGTTCTATCGCCGCAGCTTTCTCAAAAAACAGGGCTACTGGCCGGAGAAAGAGCCGTGAACCGTGCCGAGACCGGCCTGCGGGGAGAGGCTGCCGCAGCCCGCTATTATCAGAAGAAGGGCTGCGAGCTGGTGGCCCACCGCTGGCACACACGGTTCGGAGAATGGGACCTGATCCTGCGCGAGGAGGATGGCACACTGGTCTTTTGCGAGGTCAAGACCCGCAGCCCCGGCGCGGTGGCGCGCCCGGCGGAGGCTGTGGACGCGGCCAAGCGACACCGTCTCATCCTGACCGCGCAGGCGTATCTTCAGCGCACCGGCCAGAGCGAAGCGTCCGTCCGTTTTGACGTGGCGGAGGTGACGCCTCTTGACAGCGGGCGCTGGATGGTACATATTATAAAGGGCGCGTTCCTCTGTGAGGAATGAGCGCCGCTGGTGGGAAAGCGCGGCTGCGCGGGCGGGAGCGCCCGCCGCCGCAGGAATGGGGCCGGGGAGCTGCCCGGTCCGCGAGTGAAAAGGAGCGACATCATGCAATTTTTCAGCACGAGAGATCATAATCGCAGAGTAACGGCTTCGGAGGCCATCGCGCAGGGGTTGTCGGACGAGGGCGGATTGTTCGTCCCGGAGACCTTCCCGCAGGTCGATGTCCGCGCCGTATGCTCGCTGCCGTACCCGGAAATGGCCGCGGCCATCGTCCGGGAATATCTGACCGATTACGCGCCGGAGTTCCTTCAGGAAGCAGCCCGGGCGACCTATGGCACGGCTTTTGGCGGCAAGGCAGGCTATCTGGCCCCTGTGGCGGAGGGCATGAGTGCGCTGGAGCTGTGGCACGGCCCCACCTGCGCGTTCAAGGATTATGCGCTCCAGCTCATGCCCAAGCTGCTGGTGGAGGCCAAGCGCAATCTGGGCCGCACCGAAAAGACCCTGATCCTGGTGGCCACCAGCGGCGACACTGGAAAGGCCGCGCTGGACGGCTACCACGATATCCCGGGGGTGGAGATCGCGGTGTTCTATCCCACGGGCGGCACCAGCGAGATCCAGCGCCTGCAGATGGCCACGCAGGAGGGAGCGAACGTCGCCGTCTACGCGGTGCGCGGCAACTTTGACGATGCCCAGACCGGTGTGAAGCGGGTCTTTGGCGACAAGGCCATCGCGGCGGAGCTTTCCGCGCGGGATATCCGCCTTTCCAGCGCCAACTCCATCAACTGGGGCCGCCTTGTGCCGCAGATCGTGTATTACTTCGCGGCCTATGCCCAGCTCGTCCGGGCAGGGGAGATCGCGTTTGGCGACGCGGCGGACTTCTGCGTTCCGACCGGCAACTTCGGCGATATCCTTGCGGGCTATTACGCCAAGCGCATGGGCCTGCCGGTGGGTCGGCTCATCTGCGCCTCCAACCAGAACAATGTCCTGACCGATTTCCTCTCCACCGGTACCTATACGGCCCGGCGGGAGTTCTTCAAGACCTCTTCGCCCAGCATGGACATTCTGGTGTCCTCCAATCTGGAGCGCCTGCTCTATCACGTCACGGGCAGCGATGCCGAGGTGGCCGGGCTGATGAAGCAGCTTTCCGAGCAGGGCAGCTATACCGTGCGCCCTGAGACGCTGGCCGCGATCCAGCAGGACTTCGCCTGCGGCTGGGCCTCGGAGGAGCAGGTGGCTGAGGAGATCCGCGCCCGTTATGAACGGGACGGCTATCTCTGCGACCCGCACACGGCAGTGGCCTTCCATGTGGCGCAGCAGCACAAGCGCCCGGGCGTGCCGATGGTCGTGCTCTCCACGGCGTCGCCCTTCAAGTTCCCGCGCAGCGTGCTGACCGCGCTGGGCCACGCCGCCCCGGAGAACGACTTTGAGGCCATGCAGGCGCTGAAGGCCGCCACCGGCCACGCCGCGCCGGCCAGTCTCGCCGCGCTGCGCACCAAGGAGGAGCGCTTCAGCGCCGTCATCGACCCCGCGCAGATCGCCGAGGTGGCGCTGGGCTATCAGGCATAAGGCTGCCCCGCGGGAGAACAGGAGTAGAACGACATGGCTCTTTTTGTGCTTGGCGATCCGCACCTTTCGCTGGGAGCCTCCAAGCCGATGGATATTTTTCCCGGCTGGGACGGCTATGTGGAGCGGCTGGAAAAAAACTGGCGCAGGCTGGTGACGCCGCAGGATACGGTCGTGCTGGCGGGGGACATCAGTTGGGCCATGCGGCTGAGCGATACCCGGAAGGACTTCGCTTTTCTGCAGAGCCTGCCGGGCCAGAAGCTCATCATGAAGGGCAACCACGATTATTGGTGGACCACCGCCAACAAGATGAACGCTTTTTTCAAGGCGGAGGGCTTCGATACGCTGCACCTACTGCACAACAATTCCTATTCGGTGGAGGGATACGCACTGTGCGGCACCCGGGGCTGGCTGTTTGATGTGGGCGAGCCGCACGACGAAAAGGTCATGAACCGCGAGATCGGCCGTCTGCGCATGAGTCTGGATGCTGCGGAGCCGGGGCTGGAAAAGCTGGTCTTTCTGCACTATCCGCCGGTCTATACCGGCACCAGCGCGCCGGAAATCGTGGCGACCCTGCGGGAATACGGGGTGCGGCGCTGCTTTTATGGTCATCTGCACGGCAGTGCGCTGCGCTATGCGGTGCAGGGCGAGGTGGAGGGCATCCGCTACCGCCTGATCAGCGCCGACGGGCTGCGCTTCTGCCCGTACCGTATCAACTGAGGGGCTGCGGCCCGTCAAAAATAACAAAAAGTCAAAATTTGGTCTGGCAATTATGTCCGACGCGTGTTATAATAGACGCTGACGCGATTGTTGCACCGAATCAAGCGCGCGCGTCCCCGCATTTCGCAAACAGCTAAGGACGCGGTGCGCGGCTGCATAGGGCAGGAGGCTCCCTCCGCCCAAAAGCAATAGTATATCTGAGTGGAGGATAAACCAAAATGAATCTGATGAAGTGTGAAAAGCTCGAGAAGAGCATGGCCGAGCTGCAGTTCTCCATCGAGGCTGAGCCGTTCAAGGCGGCGGTCGCCAGCGTTTTCAAGAAGGAAGGCAAGCGCTATGCGGTCCCCGGCTTCCGCAAGGGCAAGGCTCCCCGCGCTCTGATCGAGAAGATGTATGGCGCCGACGTGTTCACCTATGATGCCATCAACGAGCTGTTCCCCGAGGCGTTTGAGGCGGCTGCCAAGGAAGCCGGGGTCGAGCCGGTGGGCCGTCCCGAGGTGTCGGTGGATTCCGCCAGTGAGACCGAGGGCGTGGTCCTGACCGTCAAGGTCGCCGTCAAGCCCACCGCCAAGGTCGGCGCATATTCTGGTCTGACCGTGGAAAAGACCGTCCATACTGTGGATGAGGCCACCGTTGAGGCCGAGCTGAAGCGTGTGCAGGAGCGCAACGCCCGTGAGCTGACCCGCGAGGGCGCCGCACAGAACGGCGATATCGCAGACATCGATTTCGAGGGCTTTGTGGATGGCGTCGCCTTTGAGGGCGGCAAGGCCGAGCACTACCAGCTGACTCTGGGCAGCGGCAGCTTCATCCCCGGCTTTGAGGAGCAGGTCGTCGGCCACGCTGCGGGCGAGGAGTTCGACGTGAACGTCACCTTCCCCGAGGAGTATCAGGCCGCTGAGCTGGCCGGCAAGCCCGCTGTGTTCAAGATCAAGCTGCACGAGGTCAAGTACAAGGAGCTGCCCGCTCTGGACGACGAGCTGGCCAAGGATTGCTCCGAGTATGATACGCTGGAGGAGTTCAAGGAGTCCATCCGCAAGGGCAACCAGGAGCAGCTGGACAAGCAGGACGATCTGGCTGTGGAGAATGCTCTGGTGGATCAGGTCATCGCGGGCATGGAGTGCGAGATCCCGCAGGCCATGTATGAGTCCCGCATGGACGAGATGGTCAACGACTTCGCGTTCCGCGTGGAGCAGCAGGGCCTGCGTCTGGAGGACTACCTCAAGTATATGGGCCAGACCGTGGAGCAGTTCCGCGCTTCCTTCATGCCGCAGGCAGAGAAGCAGGTCAAGATCCGTCTGGCTCTGGAGGCCGTTGCAGCGGCTGAGAACATCGTCGCTTCCGAGGACGATGTGAACGCCGAGATCAAGCGCATCGCCGACCAGTACAAGATGGAGGAGGATCAGGTCCGCAAGGTCGTCAACCTGGACGAGCTGAAGGCTGATCTGGCTGTCAACAAGGCCATCGACTTCATCAAGAGCCACGCCAACATCGTGGAGAAGCCTGCCGA
>JBJERT010000352.1:3494-21925 GCA_051882435.1 Faecalibacterium sp. | reverse complement strand
GTAAATCCCTGCGCAGACCGGCGTTCTGCGGCCTGAGCTGTCGGGCTGTGAACAAAGGACGTTTAATTGACCGATGCGGCCTCTCTGTTGCCGTATCGGTCAATTTTGCAACCATTCCCCCTGTACGTCTGCGGCCGTTTTTCAACGCTGGAGCGTACATCCTGCCGCCGGAGGCGCGGCGGCTCCCCCAAAAAGACATCGAAGGCCGGCGCAGCCCTCCGCTGCGCGTCCCTTCCTGTCCAAACCATTTTCAGGAGGCGAACCCTATGAGTTTTGTTCCTTACGTTGTCGAGCAGTCGGCCCACGGTGAGCGTTCCTACGACATCTTTTCCCGTCTGCTGAACGATCGTATCATCGTGCTGAGCGAGGATGTGAACGATACCTCGGCCAGCCTGGTCGTGGCACAGCTTTTGTACCTGGAAGGGCAGGACCCGGATAAGGACATCAGCCTGTATATCAACAGTCCCGGCGGTTCCATCAGCGCGGGCATGGCCATCCACGATACGATGCAGTATATCAAGTGCGACGTGTCCACCATCTGCATGGGCATGGCGGCTTCGATGGGCGCGTTCCTGCTGGCCAGCGGCACCAAGGGCAAGCGGTTCGCGCTGCCCAATGCCGAGATCATGATCCATCAGCCCCTGATCGGTGGCGGCCAGAACGGCGGACTGTCCGGTCAGGCCACGGATATCAAGATCCACGCGGACCATCTGGTCCGTACCCGCGAGAAGATCAACCGGATGCTCAGCGAGTACACCGGCCAGCCGCTGGAGCAGATCCAGCTGGATACCGAGCGGGATAACTTCCTTTCGGCACAGCAGGCCAGGGAATACGGTCTGATCGACGAAGTCATCGCTCACCGCTGATCCCTTCCGGGGCCTTGGCCGCGCGGCAGGGGAGGAAGGAACGCAGCCGGGTCAGACCGCCCGGGCTGCGGATGCAATACACCCTAGGATTTAAGGAAATTAAGGTATGGCAAACAACAATTCCGGCAGAGATAAAAATGAAAAAGATCTGGTTTGCAGCTTCTGCGGGAAGCATCAGGACGAAGTGGAGCGCATGATCATCGGCCCGGGCGTGAATATTTGCAGCGAATGCATCACCCTGTGCCACGACCTGCTCTCCGACAAGCCGGACCGCTCCAGCGGGAACCGACCGGCCCGCGGCAGCTCCGGCCGCACCCGGATGCAGACGGCAGATAACCTGTCCATCAACATCATGACCCCCGCCGAGATCAAGGAGGGGCTGGACCAGTATGTCATCGGTCAGGACGAGGCCAAGCGGGTGCTTTCTGTTTCGGTGTACAACCACTATAAGCGTATCATGAGCGGCAAGGGAGCGGACGTGGAGCTGCAAAAGTCCAACGTCCTGCTGCTGGGACCTTCCGGCGTCGGCAAGACCCTGCTGGCCCAGACGCTGGCCAAGATGCTGGGCGTTCCCTTCGCCATCGCGGACGCAACCACCCTCACCGAGGCCGGTTATGTGGGTGAGGATGTGGAGAATATCCTGCTCAAGCTCATCCAGGCAGCGGATTTTGACGTGCAGCGTGCTCAGATCGGTATCATCTATATCGACGAGATCGACAAGATCACCCGCAAGAGCGAGAATCCTTCCATCACCCGCGACGTGGGCGGCGAGGGTGTGCAGCAGGCTTTGCTCAAGATCCTGGAGGGCACCGTGAGCAATGTCCCGCCGCAGGGCGGCCGCAAGCACCCCCAGCAGGAGTTCATCCAGATCGACACCACCAACATCCTGTTCATCTGCGGCGGCGCGTTCGATGGCCTGGACAAATATATCCAGCGCCGCACCGATAATTCCGCGCTGGGCTTCGGCAGTGCGCTGCGGGACAACTCCAGCGAGGCGCAGAAGGCGCTTCTGCGCAAGGTGGAGCCGCACGATCTGGTCAAGTTCGGCCTGATACCGGAGCTGATCGGTCGTCTGCCGGTCATCACGGTGCTGGATGATCTGGACGAGGCGGCTCTGGTCCGGGTCCTCAAGGAGCCGCGCAACAGCCTCGTCAAGCAGTATCAGGAGCTGATGGCCATGGATAACGTGGACCTGCAGTTCACCGATGAGGCACTGTGCGCCATAGCCCGCAGGACCATTGAGCGCAAGAGCGGCGCCCGCGGTCTGCGCAGCGTGATGGAGAGCATCCTCATGCCTGTGATGTACGAGGTGCCCAGCGACGCTACCATCATCCGCGTGACCATCGACGCGGATACGGTGGAGGGCGGCGAGCCGCATCTGGAATATGGCGCGGTGCGCAAGCGCTACAAAAATCAGAATATGATGAGCTGATCTTTGTGTCCCCGTCGGGAGCTTCGGGCTTTCGACGGGGCTTTTTTCTGCGGATTCCGCCGCATTTTTGTGGGTTAGTGCTTGTTTCCAACACAAAAATATACTATAATAAAAAAAGTCTGGATTTTATGCGGCGGAGACCGCTCTCTGGCAGGAGCCTCCCATCCATCCGCAGTCCGGCAGTTAGGGTAACAGGAAGTACGATAAAGGAGTGTGTTTTCTGATGGCAGATTATTTTGCAATGAACCGTGAGCAGCTCTGTGCAGAAAAGGCCGAGCTGGAAAAGAAGTACCAGAAGTTCCAGTCCATGGGACTGAAGCTGAACATGGCCCGCGGCAAGCCCGGCCCGCATCAGATGAGCCTGGCGATGGGCCTGCTCCAGATGAGCGACTACACCACCGACGACGGCTATGACGCCCGAAACTACGGCAACCTCGAGGGTCTGCACGAGGCCCGCATCCTTTTCGCCGATGTGATGGGCGTGAAGCCGGAGGAGGTCTTTGTGGGCGGCAACTCCAGCCTCCAGCTCATGTATAACCTGATGGCGATCGGCTATATGTTTGGTTTCCCGGAGTCGCCCTGCCCCTGGTCTCAGGTGGAAAAGCGCAAGTTCCTCTGCCCGGTGCCCGGCTATGACCGCCATTTCGCCATTACCGAGCAGCTGGGCTTTGAGATGATCAACATCCCCATGAGCGAGACCGGCCCCGATATGGATCTGGTCGAGAAGCTGGTGGCCGAAGATGACACCATCAAGGGCATCTGGTGTGTGCCGCAGTACTCCAACCCCGACGGCTATACCTACAGCGACGAGACCATCCGGCGCTTTGCCTCCATGAAGACCGCAGCCCCGGATTTCAAGATCTTCTGGGATGAGGCATATATCGTGCATCATCTGACCGACGAGATCATCGAGACGCCGGTGCTGCTGAACGTATGCAAGGACTACGGCACGGAAGATCGCGTGTTCATGTTCACTTCTACGAGCAAGATCACCTTCCCGGGCGCAGGCGTCTCTGCGATCGCGTGCAGCGAGAACTCCATGCGGGATATCTGCAAGCGCTTTTCGGTCATGATCATCAGCTACGACAAGATGAACCAGCTGCGTCATGTGCGGTTCCTCAAGAACCGTGAGGGCGTGCTGGCGCATATGGCCAAGCACCGCCGCCGTCTGGTGCCCTGCTTCGATGCCGTCAAGACGGCCTTTGCGGAGCAGCTCACGCCCTGCGGCGAGATCGCGCACTGGACCAATCCCAAGGGCGGTTACTTTATCAGCCTGTATGTCCTGCCCGGCTGCGCCAGGCGTGTGGCGACGCTGTGCAAGGAATGCGGCCTGACCCTGACCGGTGCCGGCTCTGCTTACCCCTACCACAATGACCCCGAGGACTCCCATCTGCGCATCGCGCCCACCTATCCCAGCCTCGACGAGGTAGAGACCGCGTCGGATCTGCTGTGTGTCTGTGTGCGTCTGGCTGTGGTCGAGCATCTGCTCGCCGCGATGGACTGAGCCGCAACGCGCCCGCCGCCGCGCGCCCCCGCTGTCCCAAATCTCCCCGTGCCGCCGCCTCTGGCCGCACGGAGGAGGTTTATTATATTTGGAGGTTTCCCGATCAATATGAAAACAAAAGGAAAAGCATGGCATCTTGTTGTCACGGCGCTCCTGATCCTCGTATTCGTCTACACCGCCTTTTTTGGCGTGGCGACGCAGTACGGCGATGTGACCAAGACCTACATCAAGGGCGCAAAGGATATCCGCTTCGGTGTGGATATCAAGGGCGGCGTGAACGTGACATTTACCCCGTCCGAGGGCTATGACGCCACCGAAGAGCAGCTCGACGCGGCTCAGCTCGTCATTGAAAACCGTCTCGTTGCGCTCAACGTGACGGACTATGAACTGTACGTCGATTATGACGCGGACAGCCTCATCCTCGAGTTCCCGTGGCAGTCCGGCGAGACCGACTTCGACCCCGAAGCGGCCATCGACGAGATCGGCACCACGGCCTACCTGACCTTCCGGGAAGGCGCTTCTGCCGACGGCACCCTGATCCTGGACGGTTCCATGATTGAGAGCGCTGCGGCCCAGTACGGCCCGGTGAGCAACGGCGGTTCGTCGGAGTATTTTGTCTCCCTCAAGTTTACGGATGAGGGCGCAAAGGCGTTTGGCGACGCTACCACCCGCCTGTATCAGGAGGGCGGCAGCATCAGCATCTGGCTGGATGACCAGAACGTCAGCACGGCCAGCGTCAATGCGGCCATCACCGACGGCGCGGCCATCATCACCAGCTCGGCATCCAATCCCTTCACGCAGGAGGACGTCGTGCGCATGGCGCGTCAGATCAACTCCGGCGCGCTGCCCTTCGCGCTTTCGGTGGACAGTTACTCTACCGTCAGCCCCAGTCTGGGCGAGAACAGCCTGAGCGCGATGGTCCTGGCGGGTCTCATTGCCTTTGCGCTGATCGTGGTGTTCATGACGGCGCTGTATCGTCTGCCTGGCTTCCTGGCCTGCATCGCGCTGGCCGGTCAGGTCGCGGCAACGCTGGCGTTCGTCTCCGGCTATTTCCCGGTGTTTGAGAGCTTCACCCTGACGCTGCCCGGCATCGCGGGCATCATTCTGGCCATCGGCATGGGCGTGGACGCCAATGTCATCACGGCGGAGCGCATCAAGGAAGAACTGAACAACGGCAAGAGTCTGGACGGTGCGCTCAAGAGCGGCTTCGCCCGCGGCCTGACTCCCATCATCGACGGCAATGTGACCATCGTGATCGTGGCCATCGTGCTGATGGGTGCCTTTGGCCCCTCGGACGGTCTCATGGCCCGGATCCTGCACTTTGTGTTCTTTGCCTTTGGCCCTTCCACCGCTGGCACCATCTATGCGTTCGGCTACACGCTGCTGACCGGAGTGCTGCTCAACTTCGTGTTTGGCGTGTTCGCCACCCGTGTGATGATCCGCGGCGCGGCGGCGATCCCGGCGCTGCGCGACCCGCGTCTGTACGGCGCCGCGGCGCCCGGCAAGGCTCCGGCAGAGAAGAAGCCGGTGGATTTTGTTTCTCTGCGTAAAAAGTTCCTGACGATTTCGGCCGGTGTGATGGCCGTCATCGTGCTGTGCGCCTGCGTGTTTGGCGTCCGGCTGGACACCGAGTTTACGGGCGGTGCCATGATCACGCTGCGCTATGATGGAACGATGGACCTTTCCGCGGTCGAAAAGACCGCCGGCGCTGCGCTGGAAAATACCGGTCTGACCATTCAGACCGGCGAGAACGTTGCGACAGGGGAGCAGACGCTCAAGATCTCCATGCCCGGCAACGAGACCGTGACCACCGAGCAGGTGGAAGCTCTGCTGGATTCGCTGAATGAGAACTTCCCGGAGAATGGCTTTGCGCAGCTTTCCCTCAGCAACGTCAGTGCGGCGATGGGCACCAAGTTCCTGCAAAAGAGCCTTGTGGCGGTGGTGTTCTCTCTGGTGCTGATCCTCGCATACATCGCACTGCGCTTCAAAAATATCGGCGGCCTGACCGGCGGCCTGATGGCAGTCCTGGCGCTGGTCAATGACCTGATGATCGTGTTCGGCACCTTCGTGCTGCTGCGCACCCCGCTGGACGGCAATTTTATCGCCGCCATGCTGACGATCCTGGGCTATTCCATCAACGATACCGTTGTTGTCTACGACCGTATCCGCGAGAACCGTTCGCTCATGGGCAAAAAAGCCCCCTTTGCCGAGCTGGTCAACTGCTCGGTCAACCAGTCGGCCCGCCGCACCGTTGTGACGACGGTCACGACGGTGATGGCGCTGGGCGTGATGTGCGTCGTGGCCAAGCTCTACGGCCTGGACAGCATCTTCACCTTTGCCTTCCCGCTGATGATGGGTATGCTCAGCGGCGTGTACACCTCGCTGTGTGTTTCCACCTCGGCATGGGTGCTCTGGAATGAGCGCAAGCCTGCCCGCAAGTAAGTCCAAGGCCGCAGGATGCTGGCCGCTCTGGCAAACATGAAACCTGAGATCAGGAGGAACCCACTATGAAATGTCCCTATTGCGGCGTAGAGGAATCCAAGGTCATTGATTCCCGCCCGACCGAAGACGGCGAGCGCATTCGGCGCCGCCGGGAATGCCTGAGCTGCCATATGCGTTTTACGACCTATGAGGTGGTCGAGACGGTCCCGCTGGTGGTCATCAAAAAGGATAACTCCCGCGAACCCTTTGACCGCCAGAAGCTGCTCAACGCGATCCTGCGGGCCTGTGCCAAGCGGCCGGTCAGCTATGAGACGCTGGAGCGTGCAGTGAGCCATATCGAGCAAACGCTGCTCAGTTCCTATGACCGTGAAGTGACCAGTGTGCGCATCGGTGAGCTGACGATGCAGGAGCTGAAGCAGATCGACGAGGTCGCCTATGTGCGCTTCGCCTCGGTCTACCGTCAGTTCGCGGACGCAAACAGCTTTTTCAATGAACTGAAGGATCTGATGGGGACGCGGCAGGAAAAGCGCTGAACCCATCCGGTCAGAGCAGAGGGAGACCCGCCTTTGGGCAGGGACCCTCTGCTTTTTTGGTTCCTTGGGGAAAATGGACGTGTCGCATCGCATATAAGCTGACAGAAGGGGGGATACCGCATGAACAGCATTCAGCTCATTCTGGAAGAACAGTTCCTGCCCGGGTCGGAACAGGAGCGCAGGGAACGGGTGCAGCAGACGGCAGAACGATATCTTCGCAGCGCGCCCTCATATCCGCAGGAGCCGGAACTGCCGGAGGCGGAAAGCAGATAAAAGGGAGAGAGAAGAAAATACAGGTGCACAGCCATCCGTCCGAGCGCGCCGGAGGCTGTGCACCTTTTTGCTCCCCGCCGCATACACCGGGGGAAGGAGGGATGCGGCATGGAACGGTTGATTTGGACTGCGGGCATCATCTTGCTGCCCGCACTGTGCACAGCACTGGGGGCGGCGGGGGTGTTTTTGCTGCGCCGGTCCGCCGGACCGCGGGCGCACCGGATGCTCTGCGGTATGGCGGCGGGTATTATGCTGGCAGCCAGCGTATGGAGCTTGCTGCTGCCGTCCATCGAGCGTTCACGGGCGCAGGGGATGCTGCCGGCATGGGTGCCGCCTGCCATTGGGCTGCTGCTGGGAGCGGTGGGGCTGCTGCATTTGGAACGGGTCGCAGGGGAACTTCTGGCTGCGGGGCCGGGCCATGGAGGGCGTCTGGTGCTGGCTGTGACGCTGCACAATCTGCCGGAGGGCATGGTAGTCGGTCTGGCTGCGGCGCTGGCGCTTTCGGGGGAGCCGGAGGCCGTCAGCGGTGCGCTGGCTCTCAGCCTTGGGATCGGTCTGCAAAACATCCCGGAGGGCGCGGCAGTCAGCTTTCCGCTGGTACAGAAGGGCCGCGGCCGTGTGAGCGCGTTCGGGGCCGGGGTGGCCTCGGGACTTGTGGAGCCGATGGGGGCGCTGCTGGCTCTGGCTCTGGCTGGCTGGGTGGGGGCGGCTTTGCCCTGGCTGATGAGTGCTGCCGCAGGGTGTATGGTCTGCGTTACCGCGCAGGAAATGATCCCCCAGGCCGTCGCAGAGGATGAACCGGCCGGTGTCATCAGCGTGATCCTGGGGTTTGCGCTGATGATGGCGCTGGATGTCGCGCTATAGATCAAAAAAACCGCACCGGAGAGCTGGTTAGACCGGGAGAAGGGAAAGTTGGAGACACACTTGACATTTGAGCAAAAACTTGCTACACTCAGTCTGTTCTATTTTGCAGGAGTGGCGGAATGGCAGACGCGCTGGTTTTAGGCACCAGTTCGAAAGAGTGAGGGTTCGACCCCCTTCTCCTGCACCATAAGGGAGCCAGGCGAACGGAAAAGGTATCAGCTTCGTTTATTCTGGATAAAGCAGGATAAAATACAACACCCCCATTGCGGAACAGCGCTGTGCGGTCCGATAATGGGGGTGTAAGTTTATCTTTTAGAAAAAAGGTGTGTATTACGCTGTTTTGGAATATCCGAAGGAGTGGGGGCGCTCCCTTAGCTGGACGAAGATGACTTGAGGAGCGTATCATTGACGAGCTGTGGAGTGGTGGTGCCCATCAGAACGGCAATGTTATTGACCGTGTTGAGGATAAAGTCAAAGGCGCTCTTGACCACGTTGAACAGCAGCGAGGGGACAAAGGTAAAGGACAGCGCCAGAAAAGAACCGCTCCACAGGACATCGCCCATCGTCAGATTTTCGAAAAAGGTGTCCACCGCGTCCCAGAAAGGCCCGCCTCCGGTCACGCGGTATTGCTCTTCCTCCGAAAGGAAACCACAAGATGCGGGATATTTTATGTTCGCCATGCAAGATTCTCCTTTCCAAAAGCAGGATGCGTTTCTGCCAGCCGTATCCCGTTGAGGAGTGTCGCCGCAGACACCTGGCTCTCAGGAACGCAAAGCCTTCTGTCAGGCGGCTACCGCGGCCTGAAGCGTTGCACCGGCAGAGGACTGAGAGGTGCTGTCCTGCTGCAGGATCGACTGGAGCGACTGATAAAGCCGCAGCATCTCGACACCGATGTAATAGCCTACACAGCCGACCATCAGGACGGCAGCGACCTTTCCGGCGGCGGTCTGGTTGCCCCAGAAATGACCGGTGGTCTGGCCAATGGACATGCCATCCCGGTACCCGTCCACAACTCCGTTGATGGAGGAGTTAAAAGAGGCAGAACCCAGCAGATATACGATATTCAGTGCGATGCTGCCGCAGATCCCGGCGGCCGCCTGCAAGATCTCCTGACTGGTCATACCGCCGGAAAGATAGGTCATTTCTTCTTCCGTGAGCAGGCAGCATTCGACCGGCATTCTCAAAGAGGGTCGTTCAAAAAGTTCCATTAGAAACTCTCCTTTCGCGCTTGGGCCTTCTGTGCAGGCAGAAGGCTACATTGGTTGAATTATATCATATCTGTGCGAAAACAACAAGAGAGGCAGCCTCTTCTAAATGTGTCTCAAATGTGAAAGATGACGGGATGCAAATCTTTTTTGCGTGATTTTTTGACGTTTCAGCGATCATCCGAGTTTGTGGCTGCGGCGGTTCCGGAGCGAAAAAATGTTGGATGCGCCGGGCTGGGCAACAGAAAAAGGGCCTTGCGGATGCAAGGCCCTTTTTCGTGTCGGAGGCTCGGAAAAGATGCGCTGGAGGCCGCAGGGAATGTTATGCCTCTGCGGCAGGGACGCGCTCATAAAGCTCGGTCAGCTCGGCAATATGCAGCGCCAGATCCTCGCTGAGTGGCTGCTCCAGACGCCACTGCCAGTTGGCCCCCTGGGTGCTGGGGGTGTTGATGCGCGCCTCAGCGCCCAGATGCAGCCAGTCTGCCAGAGGGATGACCGCCATGTCCGATACACTGGAAAGGCAGGCGCAGATCATGGCCTCGGCCAGTTCCTCGGGCTTGCACCGCAGGTAACGGCAGGCATAGGCGACGTCCTCCGGGCTGGCATTCTCCAGCCAGCCGGCAGTGGTCACGTTGTCATGGGTCCCGGTGTAGACGACGCTGTTGCGCGGATAGGTGTGGGGCAGATAGTTGCCCGACTCCCGGCTGTCGAACGCGAACTGCATAATCTTCATGCCGGGATAGCCGCTGGCTGCCAGCATCGCCTTGACCTCCGGGGTCAGATAGCCCAGGTCCTCGGCGATGATGCCGCCCTCGCCCAGCGCCTCGTGCATCGCGTCGATAAAGTCGCGGTCCGGTCCTTTTTCCCAGTGGCCGCCCAGTGCGGTGGTGTTGGAGGCAGGGATGGAATAGTAACTCTCGAACCCGCGGAAGTGGTCGATGCGCACCACATCGTAGATCGAGGTGGCATGCTTCATCCGGCGCTTCCACCAGGCAAAGCCTTCGTCCTTGTGCCGCGGCCAGTCGTACAGCGGGTTGCCCCAGAGCTGGCCGTCGGCAGAGAAGGCGTCCGGCGGGCATCCGGCGACCTGTGTCAGTCGTCCCTGTTCGTCGGTCTGGAACAGCTCCGGCCGCGTCCACAGGTCGCTGGAATCCGGGCTGACATAGATGGGGATATCGCCGACCAGCCGAACCCCACGGCGGTTGGCGTAGGTTTTGAGCGCGGTCCATTGCTCATAGAAAAAGAACTGCACCGCCTTGTGGTAATCGGCCTGCGCTGCCAGGCGCTCCCTTGCGGCAGCCAGAGCCTGCGGCTGGCGGGTGCGCAGGTCATCGGGCCAGTTGGCCAGACCTGCCTGTCCCTGTTCAGCTTTGACTGCCATGAACAGCGCATAGTCCTCCAGCCAGAAACCCTGCGCTGCGCAGAATGCTTCATAGGCCGGGGTGGGGGAGGCCAGCAGCCGCGCGGCCGCTTTGGCCAGAACGACCGGACGCTGGGCATACAGTGTGCCATAGTCGATGGGACCGACAGCCAGGGCAGCAGGGACTTCCTCCTCGGTCAGGAATCCGTCCCGAGCCAGAAGACGGAAGTCGATGAAGTATGGGTTTCCGGCAAACGCGGAAAAGCTCTGATAGGGGCTGTCACCGTAGCCGGTCGGCCCGATGGGCAGGATCTGCCAGTAGGTCTGTTTGGCTTTGGCCAGAAAATCCACGAAGTCATAGGCTTCTTTGCCCAGGGTTCCGATGCCGAAGGGGCCGGGCAGACTGAACACCGGCATCAGGATGCCGCAAGCGCGCATGGAAAACTCCTCCTTTGGCGGTTTGTTGAGATCAGCCCTTGACAGCGCCTGCCACAACGCCCTCGATGATATACTTCTGGCAGGTGATGTACAGGATGATGATGGGGATGATGGCGATGATGATGCAGGCCATCATGGGGGCCAGCTCGACGCGGCCGTAGCCGCCGCGGAAATACTGGATGGCCATGGGGATGGTGCGATATTTCTTGATATCCAGCACCAGCGTGGGCAGCAGGTAGTCGTTCCAGACCCACATCGTCTCAAGGATCGCGGTGGAGATCATGGTGGGCTTGAGGATGGGGAACACGATCTTAAAGAAAATCTGGACCGGGTTGCAGCCGTCGATCATGGCAGCCTCTTCGATCTCCAGCGGGACGCTCTTCATAAAGCCGGTGAACATGAACACGGCCAGACCAGCGCCGAAGCCCAGATAGATGATGCAGATGTTCCAGGGCGTGTTCAGCTTGAGGGTGTCAGCGGTCTTGGACAGGGTGAACATGACCATCTGGAAGGGAACGACCATGGAGAACACGATGAGCATATTCATGAACTTGCTCAGCTTGTTGTTCACGCGGGTCAGATACCAGCCGGTCATGGAGCAGCACAGCAGGATGAGGAACACGCTGCTGACCGTGATGACAAGGCTGTAGCCCAGGCTGGAGAGGAAGTTCATCTTGAAGATGCCGTAGATGTAGTTGGACAGGCCCGCGAAGTTCTCGGCCGTGGGCAGCGCAAAGACGGTGGAGGTGGTAAAGGTGCCCTCGACCTTCAGGCTGTTCAGCAGGATCAGAACGATGGGGTAGACCCACAGCAGGCAGAGCAGGGACATGACGACGGTGAGGATGGTGTCCATCGTTTTACGTTGTTTTGCCATTATGCCTGCACCTCCTTCGAGCGGGTAAAGCGGAGCTGGATCAGCGAGATGACCACGACGATCAGGAAGAAGACGACCGCCTTGGCCTGACCGATGCCCTTCCACTGCGCGCCGGAACGCCCGTAGAAGGTGTTGTAGATGTTCAGTGCGAGCATTTCGCTCATGTTGGCAGGCTCACCGGCCGTCAACGCCACGTTCTGGTCGAACAGCTTGAAGCTGTTGGTCAGGGTGAGGAAGGTGCAGATGGTGATGCTGGGCATGACCATGGGAATCTTGATCTTGAACAGGATCTCACTTTCCGAAGCGCCGTCGATCTTGGCCGCCTCCAGCATATCGCCGGGCACGCTCTGGAGACCGGCGACGTAGATGATCATCATGTAACCGATCTGCTGCCAGCACATCAGGATGACCAGGCCCGCAAAGCCGGCCTTGGCGTCCAGCGCCAGCAGCGGCTTTTCCAGGTTGGCCAGCACGCCGTTGAGCAGGATCTGCCAGATGTAGCCCAGCAGGATGCCGCCGATCAGGTTGGGCATGAAGTAGACCGTGCGGAACAGGTTGGTGCCCTTGATGCCGCGGGTCAGCACCAGCGCGATGGCAAAAGCGCACACGTTGATAAGAATGGTGGACACGATGGTGAAGGCTGCCGTGAACCCGAACGCATGGATAAAGGACGAATCCTGAAATACCGAAACGTAGTTCTGCAGGCCCACGAAAGTGGTCTTGGAGACGGTGGTGAAGCGCTGGAAGGACAGATAGATGCCCCAGATGAACGGCCAGATGAAGCCGATGCAGAACGCGATGAGCGTCGGCAGCACGAACACCGGCCAATACTTACTGATGGCCTTTTGCATGAATTTTACCTCCTTTTTCAGATACCGGAAAAGCGAATAGGGGATGCGGGGGAGAAAAAACCAAAAAAGGGGAGGCGGACAAGCGTTTCGGTCGTCCGCCTCCCCTTTTGTCCTTATTTATGAGGAGAGGCTGGCTCAGCCGTTGGCCAGCTTGTACTCCTTGGCCCAGCCGTCCACGAAAGCGGTGACGACGCCGTCCCAGCTGCCGGTGCCGGCGGCGTAGGCGGTCAGTGCGCTGCCGACGCCGTTCTTCCACTCCTCAGAGGGCATGGTGGTGAAGCACCAGTCCACGCTGACCTTGCCGGCGGCGATGTAGTCGTTGGCGATGCCGACCAGCGGGTTGGGAGAGGCCTTGGCCTTCTTGAAGGGGATCACGAAGCCCATGTTGTCCGCCATGGCCGCGGTGCCTTCCTCGCTGGAGACACACCAGTACAGGAAGTCCAGCGTCGCCTGGATGTCCTCATCCTTGGCGCTGTTGTTCACGCACCAGTAGTTCTCGCAGCCGGTGCACAGGCCCTGATCGGCCTCGCCCTCGGCGCCGATGTAGATGGGCAGCATGCCCAGATTCTCGTCGCCCAGATCCTTGACGTCGGAGTAAGCCCAGGTGCCGTTCTGATAGAACACAGCCTTCTTGCCCACGAACTCAGACACAGCGTCGTTGCCGGTCTTGCTGGCCAGCAGCTTGGGGTCACAGGTGGAGTCGGTGATGTACAGATCCCAGATCTTCTTGTAGCCGTCCAGATAGCTGCCCTTGATGGCGTCGGTGGAGCCGATGCCGTCTGCCTTGTACTCGTAGTAGATGGGCAGGTTGGCCAGGTGGGTCTTGAAGCGCCAGTCAGAAGAGCCATCCATACCGGCGGAGGTGAAAGCGCCCTCCACGCCCAGCTCGGCCTTGCGAGCCTGGATGTCGTCGGCGATCTTCTTCAGGTCGTCGAAGCCCTTGATGTCGTCCTGAGAGTAACCGGCGGCAGCCAGCAGCTCCTTGTTGTAGATGATGCCGTAGGTCTCGATGACGTAGCCCACGCCAGCCACAGCGCTGCCGTCCTTCAGGGCGAAGGAATCGCTGGTCAGCTCGCCGCAGACCTGGCTGCCGGACAGATCATAGCAGTAATCCTTCCAGTTGGCCAGACCCACAGGGCCGTTGACCTGGAACAGGGTGGGGGCCTCGCTCTTCTCCATCTCGCTCATCAGGGTGGTCTCATACTGGCCGGAAGCGGCGGTCACGACGGTGACGGGCACGCCGGTCTGCTTGGTGTAGGAAGCGGCCAGATCCTGCCATGCCTGATCCTGCTCGGGCTTGAAGTTCAGATAGTAGACCTTGCCGGCAGCGGCAGGGGCAGCGGAGCTGCCAGCGGTGGAACCGGCGGTAGAAGCCGCAGTGGAGCTGGAGCTGCCACCGCAGGCGGTCAGGGCCAGAGCAGCGGCAGAAGCGCCTGCAACGGCCAGGAAGTTGCGACGAGAGATCATCTTTTTCATACTAGGTTCTCCTTTTCGTGTCGATCATGGGAATGCGATATATATTGCCGTCCGTCCACAGGGGCGGATGAAACAAAACGGATTCAGCGCAGGCAGGGGCGGACGCTTTCGCCCATCTGCAATTCCGGCTGGAGCGTGACGGTGCGCGCGGGCGCGCCGTGCTCGATCTGCCGCACCAGCAGCTCCACGCTTTGCAGTGCGATCTGCTCGCTGGGCTGTATCATGGTCGTCATGACCGGTACGCAGTACCGGCTCATGGGGATGCCGTCGAACCCCATCACAGAAACGTCCTGCGGCACCCGCAGCCCTGCGCTGACCAGCGCCCGGATCGCGCCGAACGCGATGACGTCGCTCATGGCGAACAGGGCGGTGAATTCGGCCCGGCGGGCCAGCAGGCTGTTCATAGTGTTGTAGGCGGACTCGAAATCGTATTTGGAAAGGCCGTAGAGCCGGTCGTCAAAAATCAGCCCCGCGTCCTCCATGGCCTGCTGCGCGCCCAGACGGCGCATGCGGCTGGGATAGCTGGTCGACGGCCCGCCCAGCACCGCGATGCGGCGGTGCCCCTGCTCGATGAGATGGGAAACGGCGGTGTAAGCGGCTGCCCGGTCGTCTACGCCCACCATGGACAGATTGGGGAAGTGCAGCTCGTCGGTCACGATGGTGGCCAGCACCGAGGGGACATTGATGTTCGCAAAGCCCCGCTCAAAGTTCGGTACGCTGCCGCCCAGAAAGATCATGCCCTTGGGCTTGATCTCCCGCAGGATCTTCTCCGCGGCATCCACCTCGTTGGCATTCTCGTCCAGATAGGAGACGATGCCGCTGTAGCCGTAAAGGGTGGCCGCGCGCTGGAGCTGAACAAGGAAGTCCGCGAAGAACATATTGCGGGTGCCCTTGATGACGAATACCACGCTGCGGGACTGCTGGATCTTGAGCTGGCGCGCGTTGGTGTTCGGTTCAAAACCGACCTCCCGCATGATGCGCAGGACGTGCTCCTTGGTCTCCGGGCGCACATCCGGCCGGTCATTGATGACGCGCGAGATGGTGCTCACAGAGCAGCCGCTGAGGCGGGCGATATCTTTGATGGTCATTGGCGCGTCCCCCTGTAAAAGTGTGCTCGGAGCGGTGCGCCCCTGACCGGAAACGATTTCGGGAACGTTTCCAGCAGCTCTAGTATGGCATATTTCAGAGAAAAAATCAATTCCCTGAAAATATTTTTGTAAAATCTGGATATCCGTCCAGGAGTTATTTGTGCAGGTTGATTTGCCCGCTCACCGAAACCGGAATGCGGTTCCGGCTGTTCCCGGAAATCATCGGGAACGGCCGGACGAACCGTACCTTTTTGTCATTTTTCAGGAAAAATATTCCAGAACGCAGGCGAAATTTTTGGGCAGGATTTTTGTCACAAAAGGGTGGTTCCTTAACAAATCTTAAAGGACAAAACCGAAAAATTATGTTAAATTATTGTCAGGAGGAGCGGCCCGGCAGGAAACGGGCCGCCCCGAAACAGCACGAAGAAACAGCAACCAGAAGAAAGGAACGATTCTCATGAAAAAGATCTCTCGCAAGGGCTTTCTGAAGATCGCCGCTGCCGCCGCCATGAGCAGCGTCACCGCCGGTGCACTGAGCGCCTGCACGGGCAGCAGCTCCACTGCGGCCTCCTCCACCGCCTCCAGCGCTGCCGCTGGCGGCCTGTACACCCCCGGCACCTATGAGGCCGTGGCCGCGGGCATCAACGGCGACGTCAAGGTCACTATGACCTTCTCCGAGAGCGCGATCACGGATGTGGTGCTGGATGTTTCCGGCGAGACCGCTTCCATCGGCGGCGCCGCGGCCGAGGACCTGAAGGCTGCCCTGCTGAACGCTCAGAGCGCAGACATCGACGTGGTCTCCGGCGCTACCATCACCTCTGAGGGCGTCATGAAGGCCGCCAAGAAGTGCATCGATCAGGCCAAGGGCATCGCCACCGTCGAGGTGGTCAGCCTGCCTACCGGCGACGAGAACGACTGGCTGGGCAAGGAGCCGGACATCGACGAGGCCGCCATCACCGAGACCTGGGACACCGACATCCTGATCGTCGGCGCGGGCAACGGCGGCATGGGCGCAGCGGCTTATGCAGCACAGAACGGTCTGAAGTTCCGCATCATCGAGCAGAACAGCGTGGTGCAGGATACCCGCCACTGGTATGGTGCCGTCGACAGCTCCGCTGCCAAGGCTGCGGGCGCAAAGCCCATGGACCGCGCCAAGCTGCTGAGCGAGATCTCCCGCTATGCCTCCGGCAAGTGCGACCAGCGCGTCGTCAAGACCTGGATCAATGAGTCTGCCGCCATGCACGACTTTGTTTCCGGCATTCTGGAGAGCGCTCCCTACAACTACCACTGCACCTTTACCGTGGGCGACGAGGCAGAGTGGCCCGCAGAGAATGCAGAGCACAACACTACCTATCTCTATCCGGTGCAGGAGCACACCTACATCGGCTCCGAGAAGCCCCGCAACGTGGTGTTCCAGGAGTACATCGAGAGCCTGGGCTACGCCGTCGACTTCAACACCAGTCTGGCCAAGCTGGAAAAGGACAGCACCGGCCGCATCACCGGCGTGATCGCCCAGAGCACCGCTGACGACCACTTCATCCGCATCAACGCGGCCAAGGGCGTCCTGCTGGCCTGCGGCGGCTTCCCCGGCAACCCCTACATGATGGAGCAGCTGGACCCGCTGGGCACCAGCGTGACCACCGCCTGCTCCTACTCTCCGGCAGATAAGGGCTATGGCATCCGTGCCGCTGTCTGGGCCGGTGCAAACTTCGACAAGGAAGCGGCTCCCATGCTGTTCGACCGCGGCATCGTCGCGCCCGGCGTGGACGCGGGCTATGTCGACAGCCCCAACGCGTTCGGCGGCAAGGCGTTCCCCGGCCAGATCCGTCAGTACAACCCCGGCACCCAGCCCTTCCTGAAGGTCAACCGCAACGGCGAGCGTTTTGCCAACGAGAGCTGCCCCTACAACGATATCGTCTACGCCGCCGCGCACCAGCCGGGCCGCGTTTATGCTCAGATCCACGATGACAACTGGCTGGAGGATGTCAAGCGCTTCCACACCATCGGCTGCTCTGCTCAGACCCGCAATATGGGCGAGGGCTATGTGCTGCCCAAAATGGAGGAGGCGGAGAAGATCGGCGCTTTCTTCAAGGCCGACACCCTCGAGGAGCTGGCCGACAAGCTGGGCTTCACCGGTGAGGCAAAGCAGACCTTCCTCGCCACCGTCGAGCGTTACAATGAGCTGTACGACGCGCAGGAGGACACCGACTTCGGCAAGCCGGCCTACCGCCTGAGCGCCATCCGCAAGGCTCCCTTCTATGGCTGCTGGCTGGGTGCTTCGCTGCTGACCACCGAGCAGGGCATCGCCATCAATGAGAAGGGCCAGGCTCTGGACAACGACAACAAGCCCATGCCCGGCCTGTACGTCACCGGCGATATGTCCGGCAGCTTCTTCGCCAACAACTATCCCTGCCTGATGGCGGGCGTGGCCATGGGCCGCACCCTGACCTTTGCGATCAAGGCTATCAAGCAGATGGGCGGCCTGGAGTGATCCGGCAAAACTGATCCCGCTTTCTTCCTCCTCCGAATAAAAAGAACATGCCCCGCCGGGTGGAGCGTTTCTCCGCCCGGCGGGGCACTTTTGTGGGTCAGGGTAGTTCAGAGCAGGGTCCGGGCCTGCTCGGCGGTGCGCACCAGATACCGCATCGCCTCCACCGGATAGTGCCCGGCGGCAGTCTCGCCGGTGAGCATCAGGCTGGACGCGCCATCCAAAACGGCGTTGCAGATGTCGCTGACCTCAGCGCGGGTGGGCACGGCACGGTCACACATGCTGTCCAGAAGCTGCGTCACGACCATAAATGGTACGTCCGCCCTGCGGCAGGCGGCAGACAGCCGCTTCTGGCAGACCGGAAGCTCCCACAGCGGCATGGCATTGCCCAGATCGCCCCGGGCGATGACGATCTCATCCGCCAGCGGAAGCAGCGCGTCGAGGGCGCTCACACCGGTAAGGTTTTCGATCTTGGCAAAGATGCGGACCTGTCCGGCCCCGGCCTGTTCCAGTGCGGCGCGCAGGACGCGCAGGTCCTCTGCGCCCCGCACAAAGGGCAGCATCACACCCGTAACACCGCAGTCTGCGGCGCAGGCGAGATTTTGCAGGTCGTCCGCGGTCAGGGTGGGGGAGTGGAGGTCAAGTCCCGGTGCGGCGATGCTCTTTCGGCTTTGCAGGATGCCGCCGCGCAGGATGAGGCAGTCCAGCGTCCCGCCGTCTGCGGCGCGTACCTCAGC
>JBJERT010000352.1:0-3394 GCA_051882435.1 Faecalibacterium sp. | reverse complement strand
TTCATGCGCAGACCGGTCATTCCGGCATCGACCATGCGGCGCAGGGTCTCTTCCTGCGCACAGGCCGGGCCGATCGTTCCATAATACTCCAAGATTTGCCGCCTCCTGTCGCTGCCCGCAGTCTGCGGGCAGGGTCCTGCTTCGTATCATACCCACCGCAGTACGGCCCGTCAAGAGGAGGCAGGGAAGTGTGTCTATCTTCACCAAATATTTTATGGGAAAGTTGTTAAAGTTGTACAGCGACAGACTTGAAAATCCACTGTGCCCTGTTATAATACCTCTGGTAGTTTTGCAGTGGGAACGACACCCGGAGCCTCCGGGCCGACTGCGAGACCGGTGGAAAAGAAGAACATTGCGGCGCAGGGGGGCGGGCGCCGGAAACAGAAGGAGAGCAAGAAAATGACAAAGGATATGACCCGGGGCGACCCGCTGCGCCTGATCCTGGCGTTTGCGGTGCCGCTGATGCTGGGCAGCCTGTTCCAGCAGTTTTACAGTCTGGCGGATACCATTATCGTGGGCCGCTTTGTGGGCGTGGATGCGCTGGCGGCTGTGGGCAGCGTCGGCGGATTGAATTATCTGGTGCTGGGCTTTGTGAACGGAATTGCCTGTGGATTTTCCATCCCCATTGCGTGGAGCTTTGGCGCGAAGGATCACAATGAGCTGCGCCGCTATACGGCCAACACGGTCTGGCTCTCGGCTGCGTTCGCGGCGGTGCTGACGGTCGTGACGGTGGCGCTCACCCGGTGGATTTTGGTGCTGACCAATACCCCCGCCAACATCCTTGACCTGGCCGATGTCTATATCCGTACCATCTTTGCGGGCATCCCGTTCACGATGCTGTATAACGTGACCAGCGCCGTGATGCGCGCGCTGGGCGACAGCAAGCGCCCCCTGTACTTTCTGCTGGCCGCCAGTGTGCTGAACATCGCGCTGGACCTTGTGTGCATCCTTGTGGTGCCCTGGGGCGTGTTCGGCGCGGCCTTTGCGACCGTCGTCAGCCAGGCGGTGGCAGGCGCGGGCAGCCTGTGGTACATCCTCCGCCACTATGAGCTTCTGCGCTGGTCGAAGGAGGAGGGCCGCCTCAGCCGCCGCCACTGCCTCAAGCTGTGCGGTATGGGCCTGCCCATGGGCCTCCAGTGCAGCATCACGGCGATCGGCAGCGTTGTGCTGCAAAGTGCGGTCAATGGTCTGGGCAGCGCCATCGTCGCGGCGCAGACGGCGGGCAGCAAGGCAGGTCAGTTCCTCTCGGTCCCGCTGGAAAGCATCGGTACGGCCATGACGACCTATGCCAGCCAGAATCTGGGCGCCAATGACCTTGCCCGTGTGAAAAAGGGCGTGACAACGGCCCTTGGCATCGGATGTATCTACAGCGTGGCGGCTTTTGTTCTGCTGCAATATCTGGACAAACCGCTGATCAGCCTGTTTGTGGACAGCGGCGAGACGGCGATCATCGCGGATGCCCAGAGCTTCCTGTTCTGGAACAGCGTTTTCTATATCCCGCTGGCGGTGCTCATCATCTACCGTTATACCATCCAGGGACTGGGCTACTCCAGTCTGGCGATGTTCGCAGGTGTGGCGGAGATGATCGCCCGCGCGCTGGTGGGCTTTGTCATGGTGCCGGTGTGGGGCTATTGGGCGGCCTGCATCGCCAACCCGGCGGCATGGTTCTTCGCCTGTTTCTTCCTCATCCCGGCGTATTGCTGGGTCATGAAAAAGCTCCGGGTGCGGCTGGCGGAGCATACCCGGAGCAAATAACGATCCGTCCCAAAATCAACAGCGGGAAACTCCGCCGGATACCCGGCAGAGCCTCCCGCTGTGTTTTTTATTTGCCCGAAAGATCGAAGTCCGGTCTTGTGAGGCCGTCCAGATTCATCATGCCTTCCAGCGCGGCGATGTCGGCGGTCACATCCAGTGCGTCGGCCTGGAACAGCCGGTCGAGCTGGTTCTCGAAAGCGGTGATGAGCATGTCCATCGAGCGTTCGATGCTCTGCTTGGCCTCGGCAATGTTCTGTCCCTGGATATCCTGCTTGTCCATCTGAGCATAGGTGTTCAGCAGCTTGAGCGAGGTGGGCAGGTAGTAGTCCATGAATTTCTGGAGCTGGGGCTTTTTGGAGGGGTCTTTCTTGGCCAGCGCAAAAATGCGTGCGCTGATCTGCTCCAGACGGGAGATCTTGGCGGTCATCACGGGATCGGGAATGGCGTCGTTCACCTGCCGGAGCTGGCGAAGCAGCGTGGAATATTGGTCCTCCGGCGCGGCGGGCTGAGGCTCCGGCTCTGGCGCGGGAGGCTCTGGAGCCGGGCCGCGGACGATGAGGGTGTCGGTACGGTTGTCGATGTAAGCATCCGCGCCGAAATAGCCGTGGTCGATAGCGTTTTCCAGCGTGGTACGCCCCTTGACAGGGTCGATGCCCGCCGCAGCGAACAGCTCCGCCAGCGGGATGTTGTCGCGGTCGCCCACGACCTTGTCCAGCTGACGCTCCAGCTTGCGGGCGCGGCTCATCTGAGCGCCCAGCAGCAGCGCACCGCCGCCGCCCAGCATCTGCGCCAGACCGGTGAGCAGAGCACCCCACTGAGGCGATACAAACCAGAGCTGAAAGGCTTCAGTCATCCCCGAAAAGCCAGCCAAAAGGAAGATCGCACCGCCCAGTGTGCAAAGGGTGGTCAGTGTCTTTTGACGTTTTTTGGAGCGTTTCTGGTCTTCGGTGGGCAGATCGTGGCCCCGGGCCGCGTCGGGCGAGGTCTTGGCGGAGCCGCGGGTGTCGGTCGCACGGAAATCGGCGGTATAGCTTTGCTGCGCGTTGGCCGCGGCCTGCTCCTTGCGCTCGGCGTCGCGGTCGATGCGCTTTAAGATCCAGAGGATGATGCCTACCCACGGAGACATTGCGAACAGAATGAACAGCGCAATGGTCGGGATACGGGCAAAGTAATGCTTGCGTACAGGTTCCATGGAATCGTTGACCTCCCGAAAAACACAAAAACAGCGTGTTCTTTTATTATAGCGAAACCTTGCCCATTTGTTAAGAGGCAAAATATCAGTTGACGGGACGGTGCGGGAGACGGGGGTTTTTGTTCCTTTTTGAAAAAAGGAACCGAAAAACTTTTTACTGCGCCCATCGCCTGCGCGATGGGCGGGAGAGTTTGTTGGTTGGGCGGAAGGCGGCGGCACTGGTTTGCACGCTCCCGCGCGCCGGGGCTGCGCCCTCGCCCTCTCAGGCGCTTCGAGCCAGGAAATGCTCTACTATAGCGATAGAGCTTTCCGGTACGGGCCTTGCCTCTCCCTCTGGGAGAGGTGGCATTGCGGAGCAATGACGGAGAGGGCGCAGCCCCAGCGCGCGGGAGCGCGCAAACCGGTGCAAAACACCCATCCCGATAAAACGACAGGACCCGCACGGAT
>JBJERT010000351.1:0-2782 GCA_051882435.1 Faecalibacterium sp. | reverse complement strand
TGGAACTGCTCCATCACCAACATTTTTCGTGCCCTGCTGATATGAGGGTCATGGAGGATGTAGCGAATCTGCCCCAGGATCATTTGCTCTGCCACATCGGGCGTGAATGCCGGTTTCTCCACGGCAACATCGTATTTGTCCCAATCCGTCTTCGCAAAGATGGAATGTTCCGCATACTGCTCCAAAACATCTTTCACGATCGCATCCAGAATCGCCTGTTTGCTCTCAAAATGGCTATACAGAGATGCCTTCCGAATGCCCACGGCGTTGGCAATCTGGGAAATTGAGGTAGCCTCAAATCCCTGTACGGAAAACAGATCAAGGGCTGCTTCCAGAATTTCCTGCTTCGTGTTTCCTCGATCCATAGGCATTGCTCCTTTCCTCTAACCGAAACGTCTCGCGTATATGACATTATTATAGCTGCCTATCGTTCGTTAGTCAACAGGAGTAAAGTTTTATCTCACGGCCTACGAGGCAAACGCCAGATTGGGCAGGATGTGTTCGCGCTGCAAATTGGAGTCCACCATGAAAATCGTTGAGGCATCGTTCTCCATCCCAAGGCCAGGCATACAGTCCAGCAGGATGAAGTCATACTCGCGCCGGGCGCCTGTATGATGAAATATGTGTGACCATCGTGATTTTTCTTTACGGATAGGGTCTATCATGCTGTCATAGCCGCAACTGCGGCCACCGGACAACAGGAAAGGAGCATCTCATGGCCAAAAAAGTCGACGCCATAGCCATTTATTCCCGCAAGTCCCGCTATACCGGAAAGGGAGAAAGTATCGGAAATCAGATCGATCTCTGCCGTGACTATATCCGCAGCCACTACGGCGATTCCGTCGCAGAAAAGGCTGTCGTCTTTGAAGACGAAGGTTTTTCCGGCGGCAATCTGAACCGACCGGACTTCAAAAAAATGATGGCCGCGGCCAAAGACCGGAAGTTCAAGGCCATCGTGGTCTACCGTCTGGACCGTATCAGCCGCAATATCAGCGACTTCTCCAGTCTGATCGAAGAATTGGGCCGGCTGGGCATCGACTTCGTGTCCATCCGGGAAAGTTTCGACACTTCCAGCCCCATGGGCCGCGCGATGATGTATATCGCATCGGTGTTCAGCCAGCTGGAACGGGAGACCATTGCAGAGCGCATCCGGGATAATATGCACGAGCTGGCAAAGACAGGGCGTTGGCTGGGCGGCACGACCCCCACGGGCTACACCTCCGAAAGCGTCAAAAGCATTACGGTGGATGGCAAAACCAAAAAATCCTGCAAACTGAAGCTGCTTCCAGACGAAGCTGAGACCATCTATAAAATCTTTGACCTCTATGAGAAATACGATTCCCTGACGATGACTGAGACAGAGCTGCTCCGTCAGGGCATCAAAACAAAGACCGGGCGTTCGTTCACCCGGTTTTCCATTAAGTCGATCTTGCAGAATCCTGTCTACCTGATCGCCGACAAGAGTGCCTATCAGTATTTTGTAGACAACGAAGCGGAACTGTTTGCACCGGAGGCTGACTTTGATGGAGTACGCGGAGTGCTGGCCTACAACCGCAGTAATCAGGAAAAGGGCCGTGCGACCGTGTACAACCCCATCCGTGAATGGATCGTTTCGGTGGGCGAGCACCCCGGCATCATTTCTTCCCGTCGCTGGATCCGGGTGCAGGAATCGCTGGAACGGAACAAATCCAAATCCTATCACAAACCTCGCGGCAACGAGGCACTGTTGACGGGTCTGCTGTGGTGTTCCTGCGGAAATCGGATGTACCCGAAGGTCACCGGGCGCAAGACCGCCGACGGACGGGTGATCTATCCTTATCTGTGCAAGCTGAAGGAGCGGAGCCGCCGAGCATTATGTAATGTTCAAAATGCCAATGGCAATGCGCTGGATGCCGCTGTCTGCGAACAGGTGAGGCATCTGGCCGACCATTCCAGCAGCTTTATGAAGCAGTTGGAACATGCGCATTCTGCCCATTCAGGCAGCTGCTCTGCGTATGAGACCAAGCTGGCCGCACTGCGCAAGGAGCAGACCGATACCCAGCGGAAGATCCATGCACTGATCGATTCGCTGGCTGATTTTGAGGACAGCACCGCCGCCGTACATCTGAAGAAACGCATCGAGGAGTTGAACGCACAGGACGCCGTACTGCGTTCCCGCATCCGGGAACTGGAAAGCCTTACCGATTCGGGTGTTCTGGACGGCCCGGAATTTGATGTCATGCGGCAGCTTTTGACCGCATTCCACAATAACATCGACGCCATGACCGTAACTCAAAAGCGCGCCGCCATCCGCACCGTGGTTCGCAAGGTCGTGTGGGACGGCAAAGCGGCCCATGTGGTGCTGTTCGGCTCGCCGGAAGATGAGATCGACTGGAGCACCTTTCCGGTAGGCCCAAAAGACGATGATAACGGCAGCGGCGATGACCCCAACAACGGCGAACATAGTTCTCCCGGCGAAAGTCGTTGGGGTGAGGATAGCAAATGAGATCCGCATGCAGTTTCGCCGCGAACGCAAAAGCGCTTCTACGGTATCCTTGCAGGAAGCGCTGGAGACCAGTAAGGACGACTCCGCGCTGACGCTCTCGGATGTGTTGCAGGACAGCTTTTCCATGGAGGAAAACTGTGAGCGGCAGGACGATATGCGCCGTCTGCGCCGCCTGATCGAAGGTCTGCCCGCGCGGGAGCGGCAGATCATCCTGCTGCGGTACGGGCTGGGCGGTCAGCCGCCCGCCACACAGCTCGAGGTGGCGCAGTGGATGCATATCAGCCGGAGCTATGTATC
>JBJERT010000350.1:0-2794 GCA_051882435.1 Faecalibacterium sp. | reverse complement strand
CCCGCCCATCGCGCAGGCGATGGGCGTATTGAAAAGTTTTTCGGTTCCTTTTTTCAAAAAGGAACAAAAAACAATGGAGGAATCACCATGGCAGCATCGACTGTGTATTTTACTGATTTCCGGTGCCCGGTCGGCACCAGCCTGACCGCCAAGCTGCGCCGTCTGTGCATCGCGGCGGGCATCCAGAGCATCGAGATGGACGGGCGCTTCGTCGCCATCAAGATGCACTTCGGCGAGCTGGGCAACCTCGCGTTCCTGCGGCCCAACTACGCCAAGGTCGTGGCCGACCTGTGCAAGGAGCAGGGCGGCATGCCCTTCCTGACCGACTGCAACACCCTGTACCCGGGCAGCCGCAAGAACGCGCTGGAGCACCTGAACTGCGCCCAGCTCAACGGGTTCTGGCCCATGACCACCGGCTGTCAGGTGCTGATCGCCGATGGCCTGCGCGGCACCGACGAGGTAGAAGTGCCGGTCCCCAACGGCGAGTTCTGCAAGACCGCCAAGATCGGCCGCGCCATCATGGACGCGGACATCTTCATCAGCCTGAACCACTTCAAGGGCCACGAGGCCACCGGCTTCGGCGGCGCCATCAAGAACATCGGCATGGGCTGCGGCTCCCGCGCGGGCAAGATGGAACAGCATTCCTCCGGCAAGCCCGGCGTACAGCAGGGTCTGTGCCGCGGCTGCGGCCGCTGCGCCAAAGAATGCGGCTCGGACGCCATCTTCTACAACGAGGAGCGCAAGGCCGTCATCGACTACGACAAATGCAAGGGCTGCGGCCGCTGCATCGGCGCGTGCAGCTTCGACGCCATCTATTCGCTGGACAACAGCGCCAACGAGGATCTGGACCGCAAAATGGCCGAGTATGCCGCCGCCGTCTGCGCGGGGCGGCCCTGCTTCCACATCAGTCTGGTGCAGGACATCAGCCCCAACTGCGACTGTCACGGCGAGAACGACGCGCCCATCCTGCCGGATATCGGCATGTTCGCCTCCTTCGACCCCGTGGCGCTGGATCAGGCCTGTGCGGACGCCTGCCTCGCGGCGGCTCCCCTGCCCAACAGCCAGCTGGGCCAGAACCTCGCAAAGCCCGGCTGGAACTGCCATCACGACCACTTCAAGGACTCCAATCCCAACATCGAGTGGAAGGCTACGCTGGAGCAGGCCGAAAAGATCGGTCTCGGCACCCGGCAGTACATCCTGAAAAAAGTCTGACGCAGAACAAACGCGGGCCGCCCCGGCTGGGACGGCCCGCGCTGCTGTTTTTAGAGGGTTACGCCATGGCGCTGACCGCGGCCACGGCCAGAACGATGAGGCCCAGAACGATGCGGTAGAAGCCGAAGAACTTGAAATTATGCCGCTTGACATAATCCATCAGGAAGCGGATCGCCGCCAGGCTCACCCCGAAGGCCACCACGCAGCCCACCGCCAGCACCGCGACCTCGGTGCCGGTCATGACCGCACCCGAGAGCACAAACTTGAGCACCTTGAGCAGCGACGCGCCCGCCATGACCGGAATGGCGAGGAAGAAGGTAAACTCCGCCACGCAGGCCCGGGACAGGCCCAGCAGCAGGCCGCCCACGATGGTGGCGCCCGAACGCGAGGTGCCGGGGATGATGGCCAGCATCTGCCACACGCCAATGATAAAAGCGTCGCGGAAGGTGATCTGGTCCAGCCGGGTGACGTGAGCGGCGGCGCGGCGGTTCTCTACCAGAAAGAACAGCACACCATACAGGATCAGCATGGCCGCCACGGTGATGTAATTGTAGAAGTGTTCCTCCATCCAGTCGTCCAGCGGGCTGATGAGCAGCACCGGGATGGTGGCCGCGACCACCTTGAACCACAGGCTCCAGACCGCGGGCTTGGAAATGACCCGCCCGTGCTGCACCCCAAAGGGCCAGAGCTTGTTCCAGAACAGCACCACGACCGCCAGGATCGCGCCAAGCTGGATGACGACCCGGAACATGGACATAAACTCCTCGCTGGCATTGAATCGGACCACCTGTTCCAGCAGGATCATGTGTCCGGTGGACGAGATGGGCAGCCACTCGGTGATGCCCTCCACGATGCCCATGAGGATGGCTTTCAAAATCTCAAAAAACGTATGGATCTCCTCCCGCTGCGCGCTTGCGGCGCATTTTCTCTGCCCAGTATACCATACTATGCGCCAGTGCGCACGGAAATTTTGAAATTTCTGCCGCGGAGCCTTGTTTTCCTTTCGGTTTTTTGTAATCTTTGCATTCAGCACGAATCGGCTCCTTCCGTGAGGGAGGCTTTGGCATAGTCGGGAACTTTTGGGCTATTTTATTGAACTGCTATATTTGCATTGGGAAATGTGCTATACTGGTCCTGTCCCTCTTTCCCGCGCGGGCCCCGCGCGATACCTTTTGTAATATCAAATCAAAACATAACAACGAGGTGAACCCCGTATGAACATTCTGGTGATCGGCTGCGATCAGGTGGGCGCGTCGCTGGTGCGCGACCTGGAGCATATCGGCCATGATATCTCTCTCATTGAGAAGGACCCCGAACAGCTCAAGCGGCTGGACGGCTTTGACGACTATTCGTTTGGCGGCACGGCGCTGGTGGGCGACCCTACCGACCCCGATATCCTGCGGCGCGGCGGCGTGGAAAACTGTGACGCCGTGGCCGCCGTGAGCGAGGACGATTCGGTCAACCTGATGGCCGCACAGATCGCAAAAAACCTGTTCCGGCGCGAAAAGGTCATCTGCCGTGTGTCCGACCCGCATTTGCAGGTGATGTATCATCGGTGCTATGGACTGGAGACCATCTGCCC
>JBJERT010000349.1:0-13779 GCA_051882435.1 Faecalibacterium sp. | reverse complement strand
CGATGGGGATCATGGAGTCGATGGCCTTGATGCCGGTCTGCAGCGGCTCCTTGACCGGCTGGCGGTCGATGATGCCGGGGGCCGGGCTTTCGATGGGGCGGTACTCGCTGGCCTCGATGGGGCCTGCGCCGTCGATGGGCTGGCCCAGCGCGTTGACGACGCGGCCGATCATGGCCTCGCCCACAGGGACGGACACGACCTTGCCGGTGCGCTTGACGGTGCTGCCTTCCTTGATGCCGACGTCGGTGCCCAGCAGAACGATGGAGACCGTGTTCTCCTCCAGATTCTGCGCCATACCGTATTCGTCGTTCTCAAACTGGAGCAGCTCGCCTGCCATGCACTTCTCCAGGCCGCTGGCCCGGGCAATGCCGTCGCCCACCATGATGACCGTGCCGGTCTCGCTCTGCTCGATCACGTTCTCGTAGTGCTTGATCTGCGCACGGATGATCTTGGAGATCTCTTCAGGTTTCAGTTGCATTGTTGTGTGTTCACCACTCAATTCTATTTTCTTCGGGTGGAAATTCGGTCTGCGGCAGTTACAGCGCGGCGCTGGCGATGCCGCGGCGCAGCGCATCCAGACGGTTCTGCACCGTGCCGTCCAGCTCAGTGCCCTCCAGATCCACGCGGATGCCGCCCAGCACAGACGGGTCGACCTTTGTGGTCAGGTCGATGGTCTTTCCGGTGGCCTGCTCCAGCTTGGCGTGCAGACGCTTTTTCTGCGCCGCAGTCAGCGCGACAGCCGACACCGCGGTGGCCTCAAGGATGCCGTGGGCTTCGTTGTAGCGTACGCGGAAGGCCCGCGCACAGCCGGACAGCTCACGCAGGGTGCCGTTCTCGCACAAAATCTTGAGGAAGTTCAGCACATAGAGGTGCACCTGCCCGCGGAACGCCTCGTCCAGCAGGGCGCAGCGCTCCTTTTTGGGGATGCTGGGCGTGCTGAGCAGCCGGAGATAGTCCGCGTTTTCCTTCAGGGTGCGGGCCGCCTGGTCAACATCCGAGAGGATGCGCTCCTCCAGCCCTTCCTCCGCCGCCAGATCGTACAGGCTCCCGCCGTACATCTTTGCGATCTCGGTCATGATGCTTCACCCACATTTTTGATAAATTCGTCGATGAGCGCCTTGTGGTCGGCCTCCTTGATCTCGCGTTCCACCACCTTGGAGGCGATCTCCATGGCGATGCCGCCGATCTCGTCCTTGACCTCGTTGACCGCCTTCTTGCGCTCCTGCGCGATGTCGGCCTCCGCCTTCTGCTTCATGGCGGCAGCCTGCGCGCGGGCCTCGCCCAGCAGCTCCTCGCTGCGGGCGGCTGCGGTCTTTTGCGCGTTGGCCACGATCTGGTTGGCCTCGGCGCGGGCGTTCTGCAGGTTCTGCTCGTACTCCACTTTCATCGCCTCGGCCTCGGCGCGCAGCTTCTGCGCATCCGAGATCTCGTTGTCCGCCTTGGCCTTGCGCTCGGCCAGCACCTTGCGGATGGGGTTGAGCAGCAGTTTCTTGAAGATCAGCATCTGGATGAGCAGGTTGCAGATCTGGGCCAGAAAGGTCCAGCCATCCAGCGTGATCAGTGCCTGATAGATTTGCATTCGGGTCTCCCTCCTTTACTAAGAGCCTTGTGGCCGGATGGGGAGATCATGCCAGATAGTTCATGAACATACCGGGCGCCAGGAAGATCAGCAGCAGGCCGGTGACGAAGCCGTAGATACCGGTGGTCTCCGCCAGAGCAACGCCCAGGATCAGGGTGCTGGTGACGTCGCCCTTGCACTCGGGCTGGCGGCCGATGGCCTCCAGAGCGGACGCAACGGCGTTGCCTTCGCCGATACCAGGGCCGATACCTGCGATCAGCGCAGCGCCTGCGCCGATGCCGCAGCCAGCCAGAGCGATACCACGGGCAAGGTATTGAAAGTCAGTCATAATCGTAGTCCTCCTAAGATCTGTGTGTTGAATGTTCTGGGGCCGGCGGGCGGGGATCAGTCCTCGCCTGCGGCCTGTTTGATAAAGATGGTGGTCAGCGTACAGAAGATGAACGCCTGGATACAGCCGCCGAACCAGTCAAAGTACAGGCTCGTCAGCGCGGGGATGCCGATCTGGAAAAGCTGGAGCTGGCCCAGCACACCCGGCAGCCAGCCGAACACGACGTGGCTCAGGCTGGCCAGCGCCCAGTAGATCAGCGCGGAGATGACCGTACCGGACAGGATGTTGCCGAAGTGACGGCAGGCCATGCTGATAGGCGTCGCCAGCTCCGAGATCACGTTGATGGGTGCCATGATGAAGATCGGTTCAAGGTAGCCCTTGAGGTAGCCGCCCAGTCCGCTGGCTTTGAGCTTGTGGTAGGTGATCAGGATGAACACGACCACTGCCCACGCCAGCTCGGTGTTGAGGTCCGCGGTGGGGCTCCAGAGACCCAGCACACTGATGAGGTTGCAGAACACGCTGAGTGCGAAGATCGCGCCCACCAGCGGGATATACTGGTCAAAATGGAGACCCATGTTTTCGTGGACGAAACGGTCCAGCCGCTCCACGATGAACTCGGCGGCGGCCTGCCGCTTGGAGATGTTCTCCAGCTTGAGGTCGTGACCCAGCCACCATGCCAGTGCTGTCAGCACCGCCATCACCAGCCAAGTGACTACCAGCGTCTGCGTGATCTTAAAGTCACCCAGAAACGGGATATCGGTGTGGATGGTATACAGGATCTTTGCGCCGTTCAGTTCCATAATTCAAGTTTCACCCCCTTCGCCGCGGGCGTTTTCCTCCGCTTCGGCGTCAGGCTCCTCCGCAGGCGCCTCGGTGTCTTCTTCCACCGAAACGTCCACCGACTCGCCCGACCGCTTCGGCGGCTGATACTTGCCCGTTATTTGCAGGTAGTAAATGGTGACACGCGGGAACAAAAGCGGCAGAACGCCCGCAAACGGCTGGAAGCAGGGGGCCGCAATGGCCACCACCACCCACAGCGCCTGCAAAAGCATCCGCCCGTTGTAAGAGAGCTGGAGCTTGGCCTTGCGGCGCTTTTCGTCCGGCTCGTCCAGGACCTTCTGCACCATGATGCAGATGCCCGCAAAGTTGCCGACCGCTACCGCCGCGCCGACCACGCCGCCCAGAATGACCGTGTAGTCAAAGCGGACCCAGCCCACGAGATGTAACGCAGAAAAGACCGCCCACATCACCACCGTGCACAGCAGCGTGCCCGCGGCGATATGCAGCAGTTCCTTCTTTGCCTCCGGCTGCATTTTCATAGCAAACCTCCGTCCTTATTGATGCGCATTGAAGCCGACCCGGCCGCCGGAACCTTTTCGGCTGCGGCGGATGCGCCGCTGGGCAAACGCCCAGAAATTCTGCGCCCCGGCCGCCAGACCCAGCAGAACGGCGGGCAGATAGACCCACATGGGCCAGCTCCAGTGCTCGACCGCCCACCAGCATCCGCCCAGACAAAGCACCAGCGGAATGAGCATCGTAAGCCCCAGCTGCGTCAGCCAGACCAGCTCCTCCAGCAGCTTGTACATTTGATTCACGGCACCTGCCTCCCTCCTGCGCCCGGCACGTTCCGGCGCGCATTCTGCGCAAAGGCCCGGCGTGACCCGCGCCCTATAAAGGTAGTATAATCAAATCCCGCCCTCAATTCAATGAAAATCATGCTGAAATTCAGTAATATTTCATAGTTTATTTGGTTCCTGTCCAAAGGTGTCCGCGCCGCGCGGAGAGTGTCCGCCGAAGCCTTCATCATCCGCGGCATTTTGAGGGGACACGAGAGAAGCGGGGATTTGTTCCTTTTTTGAAAAAAAGGAACCGAAAAAACTTTTCACACGGCCCACACATACGTGTGGGCCAGATTTTCATATGCACAGGATGGGCCGCACCGGTTTGCGCACTCCCGTGCGCGGGGGCTGCGCCCGTCGGCGGCAAAGGTGTGTGCGAAACCGCCCTCTCATAGAGGGGACTTATCTGCGCTCGATTTATGAACTAATGCACGATAAGAGCGGTGGACGGAGAGGCTTTATCTCTCTTGAACACGCCCTCCAAACTTTTTGTTTGTACACAGCACTTAAAGTTTACACTCTCCCCTGCGTTTGTCAACCGTGTCACGCTTTCTTTGTGAAAGCTGTAAAAAGTAATTCCTTTGTTTTTGTTGGATTTCTCCGACGCAAAGTATGCAACGTTCTGTTTTTCGTTCTGCGGCACAGCCGACGCGCGCGGGAGCGCGCAAACTCTGCCAGACGCTTCCCGTTCGCCCACTAACCTTTTGCAAGCCGCGTATGCGGCTTGCCAGTAAAAAGTTTTTTGCTGCGGAGGTGAGCGCCGCCTGCGGCGGAAACAGCGAACCGGAGCAGGGGCAGCACTCTGATTTTTGTGAGGCCGCTCAAGGCCGAAACATAAAATCAGCAAGTGCAACCCGTCCTTCCTTTTTTCAAAAAGGAACAAAAAAACAGCCCGGCCGTGCTTTCGCACCGACCGGGCTGCTGTTAACTATATGATATCACGCCGCGAGCCGACGACGGAAGGCATTACCAGAGGTTTGCCGTCTCGTTGTAGAGGCCCTCGTAGCTCTTTGCGGAGATGCTCCAGCTAAAGTCACACTCCATGTCGTGCTTGACCAGGTTCTCCCAATTCTGCTTGTCGTAGTAGACACCCTGAGCGCGGCAGCACGCCTCATACAGGTCGTGGGCGCTGTAACCCGCAAAGGTAAAGCCGTTGCCCTTGCCCAGCGTGCAGTCGTGGATGGAATCGCGCAGACCGCCGGTCTCGCGGACGATGGGAGGCGTACCGTAGCGGCAGGCGACCATCTGAGCCAGACCGCAAGGCTCGCTCTTGGAAGGCATGATGAAAGCATCCGCGCCTGCATAGATCTGCTGGGACAGCGTGCTGTTGAAGCCGATATAGGTGCCGACGCGGCCCGGGTGACGGGCAGCCAGATCGGAGAAGAACGCCTCATACTGCTTCTCGCCATTGCCCAGGATCATGAGCTGGATGCCGCGGTCCACCAGACCATCCGCGATGCTCTGGACCAGATCGAAGCCCTTCATGCCGACCATGCGGCTGACCATGGCAAACAGCGGGGTATCGTCCTGCTGGAGGCCGAACTGACGGCGCAGGTCTGCCTTGCAAGCCGCCTTGCCCTCTTTGAAATTCTCCACGCTGTACTTCATGGGCAGAACGGGGTCGGTGGCCGGGTTGTTGGCCTCCATATCGATGCCGTTCAGGATGCCGCACAGCTTATACTGCTTCTCACGCAGCAGAGCGTCCAGACCATAGCTGAACCACGGGTCCAGGATCTCCTGCGCATAGGTCGGGCTGACGGTGGTGATCTTATCCGCAGTCTCCAAAGCGCCCTTCATGAAGTTGGCGCAGCCATCGTACTCCACGATATGTGCATCGCGGCGGCCGATGCCACAGGTATCCTCCAGGATCTCGGTGCCATACTTGCCCTGATAGGCGATATTATGGATGGTGAAGATGGTCTTGATGCGGTTGAACTTATCCAGATGCCGGTAGTACAGATTCAGATAAACCGGGACCAGACCGGTCTGCCAGTCATTGCAGTGGATGATGTCCGGGGTAAAGTCGATGTAGAACAGCGTCTCCAGCACAGCGCGGGAGAAGAACGCATAGCGCTCGCCGTCATCATAGAAGCCATACAGGCCGCGGCGCTTGAAATAATACTCGTTATCCAGGAAATAGTAGGTCACGCCGCCCCACTGTGCAGTGAACAGGCCGCAGTACTGGCTGCGCCAGCCCACCGGCACAGAATAGTTGGTGATATAGGTGAGCTGATCGCGGAACTTCAGGTCGCCGTACAGCGGCATGATGACGCGGGTATCCACGCCGTCCTTGACCAGAGCCTTGGGAAGTGCGCCAGCCACGTCTGCCAAACCGCCGGACTTGGCAAAGGGGGTGGCTTCCGAAGCTGCAAAGAGGATTCTCATGAGATTGCTCCTTCCAAATGTTGTTGAAAAATTTCGATCTGCCCCGCATCCAGGCGGCGGGGACGGAACAAAAGAGCGGGCGGAGGCGCAGACGCCCCCGCCCCTCCGTTACAGAGAGGCTACCGGGGAGGAAGCCGCCTCTATTGGATGATCAGACGATGTGGTTCTTCTGGACGTAGACCGGGAAGCTCTCGGTACCCGCCAGCTTCTTGCCTGCCGTGACCTTGACGTTCTTGTCGGTAACGACACAGTCCAGAGCCGCGCCGGGCTCGACCACGGTGTCCTGCATCAGGACGCAGTTCTTAACGACAGCGCCCTTCTTGACCTTGACGCCGCGGAACAGCACGCAGTTCTCCACAGTGCCCTCGATCACGCAGCCATCCGCCAGGATGGAGTTGGTGACCTTGGAGCCGGTGACGTAACGGGTGGGGTTGTCGTCGCGGATCTTGGTGTAGACGGGGCTGCTCTTGGGGAACAGGGCGTTCAGGTTCTTCTCGTCGATGAGCTTGAGGTTCTCATCGAAGTAGCTCTTCATGTCGCAGACGTGGGCCACATAGCCGGTGTACTCCAGCGCCTGGATGTTCAGGATGTTGACATTGTGGGCCAGGATATCGCGCTCGAAGTAGATCAGGCCGCGGGCGGTGGCATCCTTGACCAGCTTGATGAGGGTCTCGCGCTCCAGAACATAGATGTTCAGGTCCAGATTCTGGACGCCGGAGCGGTAGTCGTTGAACAGCAGCTCGGTCACACGGCCGTCGGCGCCGACAGTCAGGGTGTAGTTGTCGTTCTTGCGGCCCTCGGGGATCTCGGTCTTCTGGTACGCAACGGTCACGTCCGCGCCGCTGGCCTGATGCGCAGCCAGCAGAGCGTTGAAGTCATAGTTGATCGCGATGTTGGCGTCGCTCAGGATAACATAGCGCTCCTTCTGGTCCTCCAGGAAGCCCAGGATGGAGTTCAGCGCCTCGACACGGCCGGAATAGATGCGCACACCCTTCTCAGCAAAGGGAGGCACGATATTCAGACCGCCGTGACGGCGGGCCATATCCCACTCGCGGCCGGTGCCCAGATGGTCCATCAGGGAGTGGTAGTTCTTGCGCACGACGATAGAAACGTTGGAGATACCGCAGTTGGCCATGCTGGACAGAACGAAGTCCACCATGCGGTAACGGCCTGCAAACGGGATCGAAGCCATGGTGCGCTCGGTCACCAGCTCCGGTACGGTGTTATCATAGCTGTTGGGGAAAATGATGCCCAATGCGTTGGTGTTCTGGCTCAGCATACTTCCTCGCCCTCCTTGACGGATTCAAATACTTTGGCGCCCTCTTTGACGGTAGCGCCTGCGCCAATGGTAAGGCCGGTACCCACATGAGCGATAGGGCCTTCGCCGCCGATGACAGCGCCAGCGCCCACCACAACGTCTTCCGCCAGGATGCAGCGCTTGACCACGGCACCCGCCTTGACGGTCACGCCGTCCATCAGGACGGCATCCTCAACGGTCGCGCCCTCTTCCACCGTGACGCCTGCGCTGAGCACAGAATGCTTGACGATACCCTGGATGCTGCAGCCCTCGGTGACCAGAGAGTCCTCGACGACGGCACGGGGGCCGATCTTCTGAGCCGGCAGAACAGGGTTGCGGCTGAAGATCTTCCACTTCTCGTCGAAGATATCGATGCCGGAGTTCTCGGGGTCGAGAACTTCCATGTTGGCCTCCCACAGGCTGTCGATGGTGCCGACATCGCGCCAGTAGCCTGCAAAGCGGTAGGCATACATCTTGCGGCCGTCACGCAGCAGCGCGGGGATGATGTTCATACCGAAGTCGTTCTTGGACTCGGGGTCTGCCTCGTCGTCCTCCAGATACTTCTTCAGGACATCCCAGTTGAAGATGTAAATGCCCATGGAAGCCAGGTTGGACTTCGGGACAGGGGGCTTCTCCTGGAACTCAGTGATGCGGTCGTCCTCGTCCGCGACCATCAGGCCGAAACGGGAGGCTTCCTTCCAATCGACTTCCATGACGGCCACCGAGAACTCGGCACCCTTCTCCTTGTGGAAACGCAGGAAGTCCGCATAATCCTGCTTGCAGATCTGGTCGCCCGACAGGATGATGACATACTCCGGGTCATAGCTGTCGATGAAGCTGATATTCTGGTAAATGGCGTTTGCGGTGCCCTTGTACCAGTCGGTGCCCTTTGCCTGCTCGTAGGGGGGCAGGGTGTGGACGCCGCCATACAGGCGGTCCAGATCCCAGGGCTGACCGTTTCCGATGTACTCGTTCAGCTTCTGGGGCTGGTACTGCGTTGCGATACCAACAGTGTCAATGTTGGAGTTCACGCAGTTGGACAGCGGGAAGTCCACGATGCGGTATTTGCCGCCGAAGGACACCGCCGGTTTTGCCGTCTTCTGTGTCAGCGCGTACAAGCGCGAGCCACGTCCACCGGCAAGGATCATTGCCACGATTTCTTTTGCCATAGCTTTATTCTCCCCTTTTAACATTTCCTTTTTTGGTGTGGAAATGAAATCAAACGGAACTCAGTTCCCGGGCCGGGCGTTTTGCGGCCCGGGGTCTTCGGTGCGGCGGGGCCTCCCGCCGCGGTGCGTTGGGTCCGGGAGCCTTGGCTCATGCCTTCGGCTCTTTGGGTTTGCAGCGGCGCTTCTTGGGTGCCGCCGTTTCTTCGACCGCCTCGGTCTTGGGCTTGCGGGTGCGCGGCTTTGCAGTGGTCTTTGCCTCTGCCGCAGGGGCCGCCTCCGCCTTGGCCGCGGTCTTTTTGGTCGTCGTCTTCGTAGTTTTCTTTGTCTTGGCCTCCGCCTTGACGTCCGCTGCCTTTTCCGCCGTCTTGCGCGGTGCGCGCTTTGCGGGCACCTCAAAGTAGAGCGTACTCATGGGCGGCAGGGTCAGGGTGATGCTCTGGTCAAAGCCGTGCAGCGGCTTTTTCTTGCTGCGCACTGCCTTATTGTGGATGGTGCCGGAGCCGCCAAACTCCGCGTCGTCGCTGTTCAGGATCTCCTTGTAGGTGCCGGAGACCGGTGCGCCCATGGTGTAGCCCTCGCGCAGGACGGGGTTGAAGTTGCAGACCACGAGGATCTGCTTGCCCTCGGCGTCCTTGCGCAGGAAAGCGACCACGCTCTGCTGCGAGTCGTCCGGGACGATCCACTGGAAGCCCTCCCAACTGAAGTCCACCTGCCAGAAAGCGGGATGCTCCAGATAGAACCGGTTCAGCGCCTTGACGTAATTTTGCAGCTCGGTGTGCTTCTCATAGCCCAGCAGCACCCAGTCCAGCGGCTTCGCCTCGTTCCACTCGATGAACTGGCCGAACTCCTGACCCATGAACAGCAGCTTTTTGCCGGGATGGGCCATCATATAGCCGAAGAAGGTGCGCAGGTTGGAGAACTTGGCCTCGTATTCGCCCGGCATCTTGTTGATGAGGCTGCACTTGCCGTGGACCACCTCGTCGTGGCTGATGGGCAGGATAAAGTTCTCGCTGAATGCATAGAAGAAGCTGAACGTGACTTTATTGTGGTTGCCTGCGCGGAAGAGGGGGTCCGTCTTCATGTAGCTGAGCATGTCGTTCATCCAGCCCATGTTCCACTTGAAGTTGAAGCCCAGACCGCCGTCCGAGGCCGGCTTGGAGACCATCGGCCATGCGGTGGACTCCTCCGCGATCATGTACTTGTGGGGGTGGCGGCCCAGCACGGCGCTGTTCAGCTTGCGCAGGAAAGCGACCGCTTCCAGATTCTCCTTGCCGCCGTTCTTGTTGGCCTCCCACTCGCCGTCCTTGCGGTTGTAGTCGAGGTAGAGCATGGAGGCCACGGCATCCACGCGCAGGCCGTCCACATGGTACTGCTCCAGCCAGTACAGCGCGCTGGAGATCAGGAAGCTCTGCACCTCGTTGCGGCCGAAGTCGAACACCATGGTGCCCCACTCCTTGTGCTCGCCGCGGCGGGGGTTCGGGTCCTCATAGCAGGGCTCGCCGTCGAAGCGGTACAGACCGAAGCCATCCTTCGGGAAGTGGGCGGGGACCCAGTCCATGATGACGCCGATGCCAGCCTGATGCAGCTTATCCACAAAGGCCATAAAGTCCTTCGGGGTGCCGTAACGGCTGGTGGGCGCAAAATAACCCGTGACCTGATAGCCCCAGCTGCCGTCAAAGGGATGCTCCATGATGGGCAGCAGCTCCACATGGGTATACCCCATCTCGGTGATATACGGGATGAGCAGGTCTGCCAGCTCGGAATAGTTGTAGGGCACGTCGCCCTCCTTCATCTTCCAGCTGCCCGCGTGCATCTCGTAGATATTCATCGGGCCGTTGAGCACGTCCTTCTTTTTCTGGGCCTCCTGCCATGCGGCGTCGTTCCAGACGTAGCCGTTCAGGTCATAGACCCGGCTGCCGTTGTTCGGCCGCATCTCCGCATGGACAGCATACGGGTCAGCCTTGTAGACCAGATCCCCGTTGCGGGTCGTGATGCAGTATTTGTAGATGTCGAGTTCCTTCACGCCCGGGATGAACAATTCCCAGACGGAATCGTTATCGACCTTCTGCATCGGGTGACTGCCGGGCTTCCAGTTATTAAAATCGCCCACCACGCTCACTGCGGAGGCGTGCGGCGCCCAGACGCGGAACACCACGCCTGCCTCACCGGCACGTTCTTCCAGGTGTGCGCCGAAGTAGCGCTGGGCCTCATAGTTGTTCCCCTGCTTGAACAGGTATACCGGCAGGTCCGACGTCTTGCCTTCGATCTTATCCTTGGTCGGTTTCATAAACAGCTCCTCCCCGTGCAGGCCGCACGAGCCTGCACTTCTTTACTCCTCTATATTAAAAAATTTTCGCCTATTTTTCAAGGCTTTTTACGGAAAAACTACCATAATCTTTTCTTTGATTTTTTTGTGAACTATACATCCCTTACAATTTTTTTCGAGAATTATCGTGAAACATGCCTATACAACGCAAAAAAGAGCCTTCGTATGGTTGAAAACTCAAACCATACGAAGGCTCTCGGATATCGTTCTGCCCGGCTGCGGGCGCGTTATCCTACAACGTAGACATTGACCTGGATCGCGCCGTTCAGCACGGATTCCGCATAGGTCTCATAGAACAGGTCCACCAGCACACGGCCGTCCTGCAGGGCGATGCCGGTGTCGGTCGCCAGCGCGTAGCCATAGACGAACTGGCCGTCAGTGGAGGTGATATACAGCAGTGTGCCATACGGGATGATCGAGGGATCCACCGCAACGGTGCCATAGCCCAGACCCAGGCCGGAGGAGCCCTTGCCCTTGGGCGCATAATAACCGGTCGCCTTGCCGGTCAGCACCTTCTGATAGGATTTGGGCGGGTCGGTGGTCCCATTGGGGCCGGTCAGCGGGGAGACCGGAGCGCCCTCGCCATAAGTCTTGATGACATGATCCCTCGGCTCCACGGTGGTGGTCACGTCTACCACCACGCTGTTTTCCAGTTCGCCGTCCACCCAGCGCTCGCGGGTGGTCACGGCGCACTCGCCGTTGGCGCCGTGCTGCACGGTGGTGCTGCGGGTCTGGTTGCGGAAGTACAGACTGGTATAGATGTACTCCGTATCAAAGGGGATCGCCTGGGTCTCCACGGTCTCCAGATAGCTCACGCGGTGGACCTCGATCTTATCGCCGATGCTCACCAGCTGGTCCAGTGCAGGCTCCGTGTAATCGTGCTCGCCCAGCGTGATGCCGGCGCGCTCCAGCGCCTCGGCCACAGTGCCGTAGACCATGCGGACCGGGTACTCCTGACCGTCCGCCTCGATGGTGACGGTGAACGCGCGCTCGATATTCAGGGTGGCGAGATTGCCGCTGAACGCGGTATAATATACTTTATCGCCTTCGGCGGCCTCCAGGCCGGAGAGGCTCATGACGCGGGCGGGATCGCTCTCGGAGGTGAGCATCACCTGCCGCGCGCCGTGGGAGTCGGTGACGTAGGTCAGCCGAAGATCCTTGGCGGTCACGCTGAGCGTGAACAACAGGCACAGGGCCATCATGCAAAAGGCCAGTACACGGGGAGAGGCTGCGCTGCGGCAGCCCGAACCATTCCGTTTCGAATGTTTGACGGAAGCGATACGAAACAACTCCTCTCTTTTCGTGATCGGAACAAAAGTTACGGGGCTTCACGCCCCGCAGCTGCACAGGTCATGCCGCCTGTGCGCGGTGCCGTAAGACGGCATTTCACTTCATCGTACTAAAATTTGAACGCTGCAACGTCCGTTGCGCGGCTATCATCTTAGCAGAAGAAGCCCGTTTTGTCAAATCGGGCCTTTGGCGGTCGTCACCCCCTTCACAAACTTTTTTGTGCATCCTGCACATTGTTTTCTCCCAAATCTATATTTTTAGGGCATTTCCACCCGATTTTACCTGTTTTTTACGCTCCATTTGTTCACGAATTTTTAACATTTCACCCTGCAATATTTGCTTTCCTGCTCTCTGTCCGGGGCGAACTGCCCCGCAGATAAAACCGCTTATCCCGGCCACTTTTTCACAATTTCGCCTTTTTTTCATTTCCTGTTGATTCCCGTCCCGACCAGTTATTTCCGGTCCTGTTTTCCCCCCTGTCAAAATGCCGAATCCGAGCAATTCCAGAAGAAAAAAGGCCGTACTTTTCCCCCGCCCATGACCACGCTACACTGAAAGAAAAACGAAAGGAGTTTTTCTTTATGGAGATCGAGATCCTCTCCCGGGGGGACGGCGGCACGGAGTTCTATGCTCAGCCCAGCCGCCTGCATCTGGGAGCACAAAACGCCGCGGGCGTTGACACCCTGCATTTCCTTTTGCCCGAAGCCTGGGCGGGTCTTGCGGTAAGCCTGCACATCGAGCACAGCGACGGCAGCCTTGCCGCGCCTGTGCTGCTGGGGACGGACCGCACCGCAACGGTAGACACGCGGTTCACCGGCTGGCCCTCCGGCCGCTGGATGCTGGCCGCGGTGGGCGAAGACTACACCGCCTGTTCCCGGCCCGGCATCTATGATGTCTACGGTACGCTGTCCCTCGATGACGCAGCGGAACCGCCCTCCCCCACGCTCTATGAACAGTTCATTTCTCAGGTGCTGGCCAGTGCGGAGGAGGCCGCCGCCGCGGCCAGGAGCGCAGCCAGCAGCGAAAGCACCGCTGCGGCCAGCACCGCCATCTGCGAAACGGCCAGCACCCGGAGCGCAGCCAACAGCGCTGCCGCCGCCAGCGCCGCGGAACGGGCCGAAGCCGCTGCGCTGCGGGCCGAAAGCGTTGCGCCCGAAGGCGGCAGCGTCATCAGCGTCAACGGCAAAGGCGGCAGCGTCATGCTGACGGCCGCCGATGTGGGGGCGCTGCCCTGCCCCGCTTCTCTGACCGCAGGCAGGCTGCTGCGGGTCCAGAGCGTGGACGAAAGCACCCATACCGTCACATTGGAAGATGTCGCCCCTGCCGACCTTGTGCAGCCGCCCACATCCACTGTTGCCGGTCCGGTGCGGGTAAATGCCCAATATGGTATTACTGTGCGGGAGGACGACCTGTTGTCCACCGCGCCCGCCACGCAGGAGCAGCTGGATGCCATGACCGACAGCTACGCTCCTGTCCCCCCGGCCCATCTGCCCTACGGCGTCAAAAAAGCTCTGGCCGTCCATGCAGATGCCGCCGACTGGACCGAGGACGAAAAGGCTGCGGCGCGCGGCGCGCTGGGCGCGGCAGCCGAATCCGAGGTGATGCATACCTCCGCTTACGATGAAAACGGCGACGGAATGGTGGACACCGCGGAAAAAACCGCAGCCTCCCTTATCCTCCGCATGAACGGCGGTGTGACCGAGGGCATCGACCAGTTCACCTTCAACGGTTCATCGGCCAAGGTGGTGGATATCACGCCCGCGGCCATCGGCAGCGGCGGCCTGCG
>JBJERT010000348.1:0-2798 GCA_051882435.1 Faecalibacterium sp. | reverse complement strand
GCGGAATGCGTCCTCTGACGCCGTTGCCGGGCGCAGCCCCTGCGCGCGGGAGCGCGCAAAAGGTGCCCGCCCAACTACCGGCTATCATAAAACCCTCTGCAAAACGCGAATGCGTTTTGCCAGTAAAAAGCTTTTTCGGTTCCTTTTTCTCGAAAAAGGAACAAAACCCCCGTTCCGTGCCCCCCTGTAACGCCAGAAAGCCCTCCCGTACTGCCGGGAGGGCCTTCGTTCGTTATGCGTTGACGACGTTGTCGCCCTTCCCTGCAAGGAAGGTGCGCAGGTTCTCGGTGGTGATGTCCATGAGCCGCTGGAGCGCCTCGGCGGTGGTCCAGGCGATGTGCGGTGTGAGCAGCACGTTCGGCAGACCGCGCAGCGGGCTGTCCGCGGGCAGCGGCTCCACGGCAAAGGTGTCCGCGCCGTAGAACCCCAGCCTGCCCGACCGCAGCGCCGCCGCCACGGCGGCTTCGTCCACCAGCGCGCCCCGCGCGGTGTTCAGCAGGATGCAGCCGGGCCGGACCTGTTCCAGCGCTGCCGCACCGATAAGCCCCCGTGTCTCGGGCGTGGCCGGGCAGTGGAGGCTCAGCACGTCGCAGCGCGCCAGCAGCTCCCCGAAGGGCACGAACTCCACCCCGTCGGCCGCGTATTCGGGCCGGACTGTGCGGGTGCAGGCCAGCACCTTCATGCCGAACGCCTGCGCGATGCGGGCGGTCTGGCGGCCGATGCTGCCATAGCCGTAGACACCGAAGGTCTTACCGTACAGCTCGCGCTGGGGCAACAGGCCGTAGCTCTGCGGCACACCAAGCTGCCACAAGCCGTCGCTCACCACTTTGTTGTACCGCTCGGCGCACTGGCAGATGGCCAGCAGCAGGCTGAAGGTCATCTGCGCGACGCTGTGGGTCGAATAGCCTGGCACGTTGGCCACCTGTACACCGTGGCGGCGGCAGGCTTCCAGATCCAGGTTGTCCGTGCCTGTGGCGATGATGCCCACCCAGCGCAGCCGGGGGCACTGGGACAAGACCGCCTCGTCCATGCGGCACTTGTTCAGCAGAACCAGTTCGGCGTCCCCGATGCGCGGCGCGATCTCCTCATAGGCCGTGCGCACATAGCTGACCGTGTCCGGCACCAGTGCCCGCACACCGGACCAATCCAGATCGTTCTCCTGCATGACATAACTTTCCAGAATGACCGCTTTCATTGCATTCCCCTCTTTTTTCATAACTTCTTGTATTTTTCAACTGCCGTTATACCGGGCAAAGCCCCAACGCGGTGCCCTGCGGCGAGGGACGGCTGTCCACCGCCGCCCAGCCCCGGGCCAGCAGGCGGGCCACCCGCGCCGAATCCGCCAGCGGCACCCACACCGGCTCTGCCCGCATCACCGGACCGGTATACGCGAATAAGTAACAGGGCGCGAGGCTTTCCAGCGGGCGCATGGCCCGCAGGACGAAGCCCTGCTTGAGGTACAGCGCCGTCAGCGGCTCCGAAGAAGCTGTGCACTCCAGCACAGACCACACCGGACCGCGCCGGGCCAGCCGCCGCGCCCTCTGGGCCGCAACCTCCACCATCTGGGGGAGCTGGCCGCCCTCCCGCACCACGGGCGGGGTCAGAAAACTGCCGCCCCGCGCGGCGTCCCATCCGGTACAGCCGCGCAGCGCGGACGCCGCCGCCGTATCGGCGTTCAGGGGCAGCACCATCAGCGCCGCCTCCGGCTCGGACCGCGGGCCGCAGGCGCCCCATACCTCCCCGGCTGTCAGCATCCGCAGCACCTCGCTGCGCGGGCGGTAAAAGCTGCATGCCTCCTGCCGTGCCAGCAGAAAAAATTCTTCGGCGGAAAGCCGCCGCACCTGCCGCCGGACCGTCGGCGGCTCACAGACCTGGATCATCCTTCCATCCTCCATTCTCATTTGTCTGAGAACAGGATACTCTGGAGAACAAGCGGATGTGCGCGAAGGATGGCGATTTCTTTTATTCCAGCAGAATGTCCTCACTCAGCACCTGACCGATGGGCTTTGCGATACACAGGTCCGCCTGCTGGTCAGCGCTGGTAGGCTGCATATTGATGACCACCAGATGCTCGCCGCGGAAATAACGGATCAGTCCCGCCGCCGGGTAGACCACAAGGCTGGTGCCGCCGATGATGAGGGTATCCGCCCGGCGGATGGCCGACACCGCGCCGGAGAGCACCTGTTCGTCCAGACCTTCCTCATACAGCACCACGTCCGGCTTGACGATGCCGCCGCAGGCGGGGCAGCGGGGCACACCGGTGCTGTCGGCGACGAAGTCGACGTCATAGAACGCGCCGCAACGGGTGCAGTAGTTGCGCAGCGTGCTGCCGTGCAGCTCGTAGACGGTCTGGGAGCCGGCGGCCTGGTGCAGACCATCGATGTTCTGGGTGACGACCGCGCTCAGCTTCCCTTCCCGCTCCAGCCTGGCAAGGCGCAGGTGGGCCGCGTTGGGCTTTGCGCCGCGGACGATCAGCTTGTCGCGGTAGAAGCGATAAAATTCTTCCGGGTTCCGCTCCCAGAAGGTGTGGCTCAGGATGGTCTCGGGCGGGTAGTCGTATTTCTGATGATACAGCCCGTCCACGCTGCGGAAGTCCGGGATGCCGCTCTCGGTCGAGACCCCCGCCCCGCCAAAGAAAACGATGCGGCGGCTCTGCTCAATGATTTTTTCCAGTGCCGGTACCATGATAAACGCCCCTTTCTGTCCTGCCCCAAAGGCGGGGTTCTGGGTACAGTATAGCATAGTTTTGTTCCTTTTTCGAGAAAAAGGAACCGAAAAAGCGTTTCAGTCGCAAAACG
>JBJERT010000347.1:0-2800 GCA_051882435.1 Faecalibacterium sp. | reverse complement strand
AAAAAAGCCCCCCTCCATCACTCTATCAATAACGAGAAGGAATCCTATGAAAAACGAAGAAATGGCCCTCCTGTTTTCGGAGGCGACGCCGTACATCCAAAAATATCATGGCAAAACGATGGTCATCAAATACGGCGGCAACGCGATGATCAACGAAGACCTGAAAAATGCCGTCATGAACGACCTGGTCACGCTGACGCTTCTGGGCGTGCGCGTGGTGCTGGTGCACGGCGGCGGCCCGGCCATCAACGAGATGCTGAAAAAGGTGGGCGTCGAGAGCCGCTTTGCGGGCGGTCTGCGCGTGACCGACGACGCCACCATGGAGATCGTGCAGCAGGTGCTGGCCGGCAAGGTGAATAAAGACCTTGTCGCCAAGCTCCGCGGCCGCGGCGTGGGCCTGTGCGGCATGGACGGCCAGATGCTGCGCTGCACCGAGCTGGACCCCCAGCTCGGCCATGTGGGCGAGGTGGTCCATGTGGACACCACCCTCATTTCCAACCTGCTGGATAACGGCTACATCCCGGTCATCGCCACCGTGGGCATGGATGATCTGGGCCGCGCATACAACATCAACGCCGACACCGCCGCCGCGCAGATCGCCATTGCGCTCAAGGCCGAAAAGCTGGTCTCCATGACCGATATCGCGGGCCTGCTGCGGGACCGCAACGACGAAACTACTCTCATCCCCACGGTGGAGGTCAGCGAGATCGAGGGCTACAAGGCCGCGGGCATCATCGCGGGCGGCATGATCCCCAAGATCGGCGGCATGGCCGACGCCATCTATCAGGGCGTGCACGAGGCGGTTATCATCGACGGCCGCGTGCCCCACTCGGTCCTGCTGGAGATGTTCTCCAACCGCGGCTCCGGTACGCTGTTCTACCGCCGCAGCCACTGCGAGTAAGGCTTGCCGAAACGGCGGCGGTGGGGTATACTTGTATCATCCGGCCGCCGCAGCGCGTCCCTTTCAGGAGGAAAACGATCATGGATTCTGAAAAAGTCATCAAGCGGGACAACGACTATGTCCTGCACACCTATCAGCGCAGCCCCATCGTCATCGAAAAAGGCCATGGCCTCTATGCCGAAGGCCCCGAGGGGCAGCATTATCTCGATTTCACCAGCGGTATCGGCGTGAACAGCCTGGGCTACTGCGATCTGGACTGGGCCGAGGCCGTCTCCGAGCAGGCCCATAAGCTCCAGCACACCTCCAACCTTTACTATACCAGCCCCTGCACCAAGCTGGCCAAGCGCCTGTGCAAGCTGACCGGCATGGACAAGGTGTTCTTCGGCAATTCCGGCGCCGAGGCCAACGAGGGCGCTATCAAGGCGGCCCGCAAGTACAGCTTCGATCACTACGGCGACGGCCGTTCGACGGTCATCACGCTGGTCAACAGCTTCCACGGCCGCACCATCGCTACCCTGACCGCGACCGGTCAGGGCGTGTTCCATAACTACTTTGGCCCCTTCAATGAGGGCTTCGTCTACGCGCAGGCGGGGGATATCGAGGCCTTGACCGAGCTGGTGGACCGCCACACCTGCGCTGTCATGCTGGAGCTGGTGCAGGGCGAGGGCGGCGTGGTCGCGCTGGAGCCGGAATATGTACAGGCCGTGCGCAGACTGTGCGACGAAAAGGATCTGGTCCTCATCGTGGACGAGGTGCAGACCGGCGTCGGCCGCACCGGCACCTTCCTGTGCTGTGAGCACTACAACCTCAAGCCGGATATCGTCACGCTGGCCAAGGGTCTGGGCGGCGGCCTGCCCATCGGCGCGGTGCTGCTGAACAGCCGCGTCTCCGGCGGCATGGGCTACGGTACCCACGGCTCGACCTTCGGCGGCAACCCGGTGGTCTGCGCGGGTGCCAATGCGGTGCTGGCGCACATGGACGCGGGCTTCCTGGCCAATGTCAATGAGCGCGCGGTCCAGCTCCGCACCGGTCTGGCCCGGCTCCCCCACGTCAAGAGCGTCTCCGGCATCGGCCTGATGGTCGGCGTGGAGCTGGAAGAGGGCATCAAGGCTGCCGATGTGCGCGCGGTCTGCGGCGAAAAAGGCCTGCTGGTGCTGACGGCCAAGACCCGCCTGCGTCTGCTGCCGCCGCTGGTGCTCTCCGAGCATGATGTGGAGGCCGCGCTGGCCATCCTGTCCGAGGTGCTGGGAGCCATGGAGCCGCAGGCACCGGAGGGACGCGCATGAAACATCTGCTGAAAATGAGCGACCTCACCCCCGGCGAGCTGTTCCATATCCTGGACGTGGCCGCCGAGCTGAAAACGGCGCAAAAAAACGGCGGTACTCCGCCGCTGCTGTCGGGCAAAAGCGTGGCCCTGATGTTCTCCAAGGCCTCCACCCGCACACGCACCAGCTTTGAGGTGGGCGTGTATCAGTTGGGCGGCCTGGGCAACTATATGAACGCCGCCACCGAGCTGCAATCCGGCCGCGGCGAGCCGCTGCGAGACACCGCCCGCGTGCTGGGGCGCTACTATGATTGTGTGGTCTGGCGCACCTACCGCCAGCGCGACCTGGAGGAATTTGCCGAGCTGGCCGGGGTCCCGGTCATCAACGGCCTGACGGATTATGCCCACCCCTGTCAGGTGCTGGCGGACCTCATGACCATCCGGGAGCACCGGGGCAGCCTGACGGGGCAGAAGCTCTGCTTCGTGGGCGACGGCAGCAGCATGGCCAACAGCCTTATCGTGGGCGGCCTGCTGGCTGGGATGCAGGTGAACTGCGTCTGCCCCCACGGCTACCGCCCGGCGGCGGACGTGCTGATGTTCGCCCACAAGTACGGCAAGGCGTTCCGCCTGCTGGA
>JBJERT010000346.1:6086-13802 GCA_051882435.1 Faecalibacterium sp. | reverse complement strand
TCACCGACCGCTTTTACCGGGAGCTGGAGTTCGGCACCGGCGGCCTGCGGGGCGTCATCGGCGCGGGCACCAACCGCATGAACATCTATAACATCCGCAAGGCGACGCAGGGACTGGCCGACTACCTGAACGCCTCCGAGCTGCCCAAAAAGGTGGCCATCGGCTACGACAGCCGCATCAAGAGCGATGTGTTTGCCCGGGAAACGGCCGCGGTGCTGGCGGCCAACGGCATCAAGGCGTATATATATCCCCGTCTGGAGCCGACCCCCGCGCTGTCGTGGGCGGTGCGCTACTATGGCTGCGGCGCGGGCGTGTGCGTTACGGCCAGCCACAACCCCGCCAAATATAACGGTTACAAGGTCTATGGCGCGGACGGCTGCCAGATCACCCTTGAGGTGGCGGACAAGATCCTTGCTGCCATCGGGGCGGTGGACTGCTTCGCCGTACAGCCCGCGGACTTTGACGCGGCACTGGCGGCAGGGACCATCGAATACTGCTCCGAGGAATGCCTGGATGCCTTTGTGGACGCCGTCTACGCCCAGAGAGTGGGCGACGGCGCAGGCACCGCGGACCTCAAGCTGGTCTACACGCCGCTCAACGGCTCCGGCCTTGAGTGTGTCCGCAAGCTGCTGACAAAGCTGGGCGTCACCCATATGACCGTGGTGCCCGAGCAGGAAAAGCCGGACGGAAACTTCCCCACCTGCCCCTACCCCAACCCGGAGATCCGCGAGGCCATGGAAAAGGGACTGGAGCTGTGCGACAAGGTCCATCCCGACCTGCTGCTGGGCACCGACCCCGACTGTGACCGCTGCGGCACCGCCGTGCCGGACGGCAAGGGCGGCTACCGGCTCATCACGGGCAACGAGATGGGCATCATCCTGCTGGATTACATCTGCCGCACCCGCCGGGCACTGGGCACCATGCCGGAGCGCCCCGTGGCCGTGACCACCATCGTCTCCACCGATATGGCCACCCCCGTAGCCGCCAAGTACGGCGTGGAGCTGCGCCGCACCCTGACCGGCTTCAAGTTCATCGGCGAGCAGATCGGCCTGCTGGAGGCCGCAGGCGAGGCTGACCGCTATATCTTCGGCTTCGAGGAGAGCTACGGTTATCTTTCCGGCGCCCATGTCCGCGACAAGGACGCGGTCAACGCCACGCTGCTGGTCTGCGAAGCCGCCGCGTGGTATGCGAAACAGGGGATGACCCTGCTGGACGCCATCAACGCGCTGTACGCGGAGTTCGGCTGCTACCGCAACGCGCTGCACAGCTTTGCCTTTGAGGGCGAGAGCGGCATGCACACCATGCAGGCCATCATGAAGAGCCTGCGCCAGACGCCGCCCACCGATTTTGCAGGATACGCGGTGGAGCAGGTGGTGGACTACGCGCAGGAGGGCACCGGCCTGCCCAAGGCCAACGTGCTGGAGTTTCGTCTGGCGGGCGGAGCCAAGCTGATGGTGCGTCCCTCCGGCACCGAGCCGAAGATCAAGGTCTATCTCTCCGCCGTGGCCCCCACCGAGGCCGGGGCCGATGCCATCAATGAGGCGCTGGCCGGGGCTGCCGCCGCGCTGCTCAAGGCCTGAGAAACTGCGGCCATTTGGATAAGAAGGTATTTGAAGTATGAGGACCATCAAACTGACCCCTGCGTGCAAGGATTACCTCTGGGGCGGCGAAGCGCTGCGCGAGCGGTACGGCATCCAGAGCGAGATGCACCCGCTGGCCGAGGCATGGATGCTCTCCTGCCACCCGGACGGCCCCAGCATCGTGGCCACCGGGCCGTTCGCGGGCAAGACCCTGCCGGAGTATCTCCGGGAGAACGGCTCCGCCTGCCTGGGCCGGGACTGTGAGAAATTCGAGGATTTCCCCATCCTCGCCAAGCTCATCGACGCCAAGAGCGACCTGTCCATCCAGGTCCACCCCTCCAACGAGTACGCGCTGGAGCACGAACATCAGTACGGCAAGACCGAGATGTGGTATGTGCTGGACGCTGAGCCGGGCGCGACGCTCTATTACGGCTTTGCGCATCAGATCAGCCGCGAGGAGCTGGAACGCCGCGTCCGGGACAACACCCTGACCGAGGTGCTCAACGCCGTGCCGGTGAAAAAAGGTGATCTATTCTTCATTCCCGCGGGTACGCTGCACGCCATCCGCAAGGGCATCGTCATCGCGGAGATCCAGCAGAACTCCAACGTGACCTATCGCATCTACGACTACGGCCGCAAGGGGGCGGACGGCAAGCCCCGTCCGCTGCACATCCAGCAGGCACTGGACGTCACCGAACGCACTCCGCCCAAAGCAGACCCCGACTTCCACGGCCATCTGGCCCAGTGCCCCTATTTTACGGTGGACGAGGTCGAGGGGGACTTCGACGCGGTGTGCGACGACAGCTCGTTCACCTCGCTGCTCATCCTGGAGGGGGAAGGGACCCTGACCGAGGGCGGCGAGAGCCTGCCCATCCGCAAGGGCGAGAGCCTGTTTGTCCCGGCGGGCGCAGGCGTCTACCGTGTGGCGGGCAAGGGGCTGAAGTGCCTTGTGACGCGGGTGTGAACGGGGGATTCCCGCTTTCCTGAAAGAAGGCGGGGCAAAGAACGTTTCGTACGGCTCACACCTTCGTGTGAGCCAGCACACCGGACAGGAGGACGGAACGCATGGCAATTTTTCCGAAAGATTTCGTTTGGGGCGCGGCGACCGCGGCGTACCAGATCGAGGGCGCGGCCGGCGAGGGCGGCAAAGGCCCCAGCATCTGGGATGTATTTTCCCACACGCCGGGCAAAACGGCCCGCGGCGAGACGGGCGACACAGCCTGTGACAGCTATCACCGCTGGCGCGAGGATATCGCGCTGCTGCGGTCCATGGATCTGAAAGCCTATCGCTTTTCCGTGGCATGGACCCGCATCGCGCCCCGCGGCGGCACGGACTGGAACGACGAAGGTCTGGCGTACTACGATGCGCTGGTGGACGGGCTGCAGGAGGCGGGCATCGAGCCGTATCTGACCCTCTACCACTGGGACCTGCCGCAGGCACTGCAGGAAAAAGGCGGCTGGCAGAACGAGGACACCGCCCGCGCCTTTGCGCAGTACGCGGCAAAGCTGGCGCAGCACTTCCGGGGCAGGGTGCACCAGTGGTTCACGTTCAACGAGCCTGCCTGTATCGTGGGCATGGGCTACGGCACCGGTCAGCACGCGCCGGGCCTGCAGCTCCCGCTGGAGCAGCAGTTCACCTGCTGGCAGAACATCCTCTATGCCCACTGTCTGGCGGCACAGGCCATTCGCGCCGCCGACCCTGAGAACAAGGTAGGCTTCGTCTCCACCGGGCGCATCTGCTATCCCGTAAGCGATGCCCCGGAGGACGTCGCCGCCGCCCGGGCGCTGACCTTCGGCTGCCCGGACGACGATTGGACGTTTACCCACCAGATGGCCTTCGACCCGCTGTGTCTGGGGCGCTGGCCGGAGGACTGCGGGCCGCGCCTGGCCGCCTGCATCGCGGCGGTGCCCGCCCACATCAATGCGGCGCTGCCGCTGGGTCGGCCGGATATGCTGGGCCTCAATATCTACAATGGTGCGCCCGTGCGCATGGAGGCTGACGGCCCCCGCTATGTGGAACGCCCCACAGGCTACCCCCACACGGCCATGTTCTGGCCCGTGGAGCCGGAGAGTCTGAACTGGGGGCCGCGTCTGCTGGGCGAGCGCTACGGCCTGCCGATGTACATCACCGAGAACGGGCTTTCCTGCACGGATAAGCTCTACCGCGACGGCGGTGTGCACGACGCGGACCGCATCGATTTTCTGGCCCGCTACCTGGACAGCCTGTCTCAGGGCATCCGGGCGGGCGCAGACGTGCGCGGCTACTTCCACTGGAGCCTGCTGGACAACTACGAGTGGCACAGCGGCTACGGCGAACGGTTCGGTCTGGTCTATATGGATTATCCCACCGGCCGCCGTATCCCCAAGGACAGCGCCGCGTGGTATGGGCAGGTGGCGGCCTCCAACGGACAGAATATCTGAGCTATTTTCAATAAGGAAAGGGCGTACCCATGGCATCCTACCGTTACGAGCGCGACATCAAGCCCGAGGATCTGATCCCGGATGTCCCGCGTCAACTGACCAAACAGGAATCCAGAGCGAACTGGTGGCATTATCATTGGGTCTATGTGGCCCTGATCGCCGCAGCCGTGTTTGCTACCGTCTTTTTTGTCTGGCAGCGCGTCAGGGAGGTGGAACCGGATTATATTGTGACGGTGGTGGGGCGTAACGACCCGGATACGGCCTTTCTGGAAGAACTCGAACAGAAACTGACCGCCCTTGCCGTGGATGAGAACGGCGACGGCAGAGTTTCGGTGCGGGTCAAAAGCATCTGGTTGGATCTGCATTATGACGGCATGGACGCGGAAAAGCGACGGCTGATGAACTCCAGCCAGGACAAGCTCAACGCAGACTTTTATCTATGCGAAAGCTCGATTTTTATTGTAGATGATCCTGCCGGTCTGGAACAGATATTCGGGTGCTTCCAGCGTCTGGATGGCTCTGACCCGGCAGAGGATGAAGCGCTCGCAGTGGAAGAATACGCCCGGCCGATGGAGGATACAGCCCTTGCAGGAACTCGCAGTACCCCGGAAACGCAGTGGTACATTGCCCGGCGCATTGCGGAAGGCGCCGCGAAGGAAGAAACGCTCCGCCGCGGCGATGTGCTGTGGAAAAGGCTCTGAGCTCCACCCCGGATGATCACAAAATAAACATCCCCTTCTGCAGTGGCTGGATTACTACCCGCTGCAGAAGGGGATGTTTTGCTGATGGAATTATGAAATCAACACACATACACTCACGCTCACTTTCCTGTGAGGGGGTGTGAAACCGCGTGATTCAGGAGAGCGCTTGAATGGCATTCAAGAGGTCAGCGGTTCGATCCCGCTTATCTCCACCACAAAGCTCGGCAAGAGTTTACGAAACACCGTTGATTTTGGAAACAAAGTCGACGGTGCTTTTGTTTGCACAAAAAAGATACGATAAAGAGGCTGTTTTATGACCCTTGCGCCCAAACCCTGCAGGAACCCCCAGGCATTGGGCTTGAGCACCGTTGTGTCCTCCGGCACTCACCTCCGTATCGAGTCCGTCAAAGTATTGTGCAAGGTTGATGCAGCTTGCGCTGGATAGTTCTTCAGCATCGCTGCTGTAATGGCAAGGCTGACATTTTGCGTCTCATGGATCGGAAGCCCCTTCAGGATCTCCATGACAAACCGGTACGAGGGGAGATTGCCGTCGCTGATGGTCAGTTTCATCTTCTGGATCTGCGGGTCGTTCCGCATTGCCTCCAGCGTTGCACACAGCGGCGCAACGATCTTTCCGCCCCCGATCTCCTCTTTCGCCTCTGCAATGTGTTCGATCTGAGCCACACCAATAGAGGGACGGAGGATCAGGGTATAGGCCAGAAGCTGCCCGTCTTTTGTCAAAAGCATGCTGAGGTCTTTGTCTACCGGCGCGGCAGGATTCCGAAGAAATTCCGCCGGGTCCAGTTGGTTTTCAAAGCAGCTGTGGGGCGAGTCCATCAGCTGCTGGCGGCCTTCTTCTCTCGCCGCACGCAATGAGGTGCAGGCCAGACCGCCGCGCAGGAGAAACTCCTTCATGCGGGTGAGCTTGAGTTCATCCATCCGTGCCCAGAAGCGTTCGTCCACCTCGACGCTGTATACACAGCTCGTATCGTTCACCACAAAGCCCAGCGACTGCAGGCCGGTCAGCAGGGCATCGTAATAGGGGTGCGTCTGGATGATATGCGCCCGCAGATAGCCGTCCAGCTGCTCCACCATCTGGCAGATCAGCTGCCGGGCATAGCCTTTGCGCCGCTGCTCCGGGTGCGTAAAGAGATACGGCATTCGCCAGCCCACGCCCTCACGCAGAACGATAGCAAAGCTGACCGGAGTCCCGTCTGCGCTGAGCTGATATGCCCGACCCGCACCGGCCTCCACCATCCGCATAAAGTAATCGGACAGCGGGCAGTGCCACTCGGCAGGCAGGATCATATAGTGCAGAAAATGCAGTTCTTCCATTCGCAGCATTTCGTCAGGCTCCTTATACAGTGCGGTTTTTGTCCAGAAACTCCACGATGTCGCCCACCGTTCTGAACAATGGGACGCCTTCGAAGCGTACCTTGAACGCATCTTCCAGCGCGATAGCGAGCAGGACCATGTGCAATGAGTCCACGCCGAGATCCCCGGTGATGGAACTTTCCAGCGTGATATGGGAAACATCCGTCTGAGGCATGACCTGCGTGAATACGGTTTTCAACTGCTCAAAGGTAGACATATTTTTCTCCTCACGATCCATAGATCACTGGTCCCGCAGGATCTTCAGGGCAGGGGAGCGCTTGAAATCCTCAGTGCGCACCACCAGCTTTGCGATCTGCTGACAGGTCGGCAGCTGCCGGTTGACCTTGTCCACCACGGCCTGCAGCTTCTGCCGCGTTTCTTCGGCCGGGCAGCCCGCCAGCGCCGGGGCGAACGGCAGGATCTCGATGCCGATCACAGCGTTGCCGTTGACGGTCATCTGCTTCACCAGACAGTCTTTGACCAGCGGCTCCTGATAAAAGCGGGCTTCCAGCTCTTCCGGCGAAACATTTTCGCCGTTGGCCAGCAGGATCAGGTTCTTGACCCGTCCCGTGATAACGATGAACTGCGCCCCCTTGTATTCTTTCAGCTCCGCGCGGTCGCCGGTGCGGAACCAGCCGTCCACCAGGACCTGCGCGGTCAGCTCCGGCTCACCGTAGTAGCCCAGCATCACATTGTCGCCTTTGATGTACAGCTCGCCGTCCACCACCCGGACCTCCTGCCCGGGATAGGCCGGGCCGACGGCTTCCGGGAGCTCGGCGGCATCCGCGTTGCCCGCGGTCAGGTTGGCGCACTCGGTCAGGCCGTAGCCGGGGCAGACCTGGATCCCAAACTCCCGGCAGGTCTGCATGAGGCGGGGCGGCACGGGAGCCGCCCCGCTGATGATCAGACGCAGATTGCCGAGGAACTCTTTGCCCCTGAGCCGGGCAAGGCCCAGCAGAAGCTCGATCATCCCCGGCACCAGAACCAGGACCGTGGGGCGCACCACCGGCAGCTCCATGATGGCCGCTTTCAGATCCGGGCAGGCATATACGAAGGAACCGGTATACAGGCAGGACAGCAGGCTGCGGATGGCGCCAAACACATGCGACAGCGGCAGCATCAGCATATAACGCTGCCGCAGGATACGGCCGGGCGCATAAATACCATTGAATGCGCCCCGCATCAATGCCCCGTGCGAGAGCACCGCGCCTTTCGGCCGGCCGGAGGTGCCGCCGGTCAGGAAGATGGCCGCGGGGGTCTCCTTGCGCACCGGGGCAAAGTCGGCTTTGGCCTGCGCGATGGCGCCGGTGCCGTACACCGGGCAGGACACACCGGCGGCTTCCGCGCATCCCGCGGCGGCGAGCAGGCAGGCGATATCATATCGTTTCACGATACCGGCCAGCTCTGCGCCGCTCAGGGATGCGGGCAGCATCATAACGGTGAAGCCTGCCGCCGGGATGGACAAAAACAGTTCCATGGCATCCAGATCATTGGGAGCCAGCACCGCAATGTGCGCGCCCGGCTGCAGGCCCAGCGTATTCAGCCAGGCCACGCGGCGCTTCACGCGGGAGACCAGCTGCGCATAGGAATAGCTTGTCTCCCGGCTGCCGACTGCCGCAGCGTCCGCATAGCGGCTGCCC
>JBJERT010000346.1:0-5986 GCA_051882435.1 Faecalibacterium sp. | reverse complement strand
AAGGTCTTCATATTGTTTTCCTCCGTTTTGAGAGTGTGTTGTGTGTGCTTTCTGCTATGTAATACTCTGGAAATGACAGAATGTTACAACTTTTTGAGATTTTTTTCAGATTTCAAAAAACAGGCTCCCCGTCACAAGGCCCGCCGCTTTCATCAGCACATGCCCGATGCCGCTCAGTCCGTTCAGCATGCCAAAGGGACTGTAATTTTCGTACTGATCGGGCAGAAAGGTGAACTGTCCGTTTGCGGCTTTGCGCTCCACCATCGCGGTCAGCCGCTCCCGGGCGTTTTCGGCCAGCTCTGGACGGTTCAGGACCCGGCCCGCATCCAGCAGAAATTCCACCGTCGCACTGTTGCCGCAGCAGTAATGATCCCGGGGCATCAGAGGCGTTTCGACCACTTTTCGGATGGCTTTTTCCAGCTCCTCGTCAAAATCGGGGATGCCGAGCTGATGCAGCCGCAAATAGACACTGCCCATGCCCGGCGCGCCGGAGCAGTAACCGTTCATGTAACTGGACGGTACGGCAGAATCCCGGAAATCCGGCCAGGTGCCCATGGTTTCGTTGTAGAGCTGCCGCTCCAGCAGGAACGCATCCTGCACGGCCGTGTACAGCCGCTCGGATGGATACAGATGCCATGCGGCGGCCAGTGCCAGCCCGATGCCTGCGATGCCGTGGCCCAGTCCGCTGAGGGGGCGCTTTTTGCCGAGCGTATCCCAGGTTCGGATGCCCTGTTTCGTTTCCAGCGTTTGCAGGGCCAGCAGCCGCTGGCAGAGCGCCTCCGTCCGCTGCCGGTGGTCCGGCATGGCCCGCAGCTCCGGCGCGGTGCACAGCAGATACAGCAGCCCGGCGGCGCCGCCGTAGAAATCACATACGGTGATGCTGTCTGCCGGAACGCTGCAAAGCAGCCCGGCCGCAGACACCGCGGTCTGGACAAACGTTTTGTCTTCGAGGGCGCGTCCTGCCATCAAAAGAGCCTTGACGCAGCCGCTCAGCCCGGTGATGCCCTGCATCCCGCCGACCGGTTCTGTGCTGCCTCTGACCTGCATGCCTTTTTCCGCGCGGAGGACCTTTTCCCGGAAGTCGTGCAGGATCTGCACCGCGCGAGGGTCCTTTGTGACCTGTGCATATTCTGCCGCAAACGCCGCGATGCCGCCTTCGCCCATGCCGTAGGTGATCGGAAGATACCCAAAGGAATTGCTGTCGTTCCGGTGGTCCATCCACCCCGGGCCGCCGGAAGGGCTGACGACGCGGTTCGCCCAGAGAGCCTCAAATATTTCCGCGGCTTCCTTCGGGAAGGAGACCTCCGTCTGCACCGCCGGGGCGGCTTCCTGCACCGGCTCGCGCAGGATATGCGCGCACCGCAAAGCCTGCCGGATGATATGCAGTTCAAACTCCCTCTCGGCGGGGGACAGGGCGCCCAGACGCTCCTGTACATGGGCAAGCGGCGTCCGGCTCAGGTAGCCGGACACGATGCACTGCCCGTCCGCGTACAGGTCGACGCTGTCGGTCCGGCAGTGGAAGATGGGCACATCGCCCCGCAGCAGGGCTTGCATCTCGCTCCGGCCGACCGCCGCGGTCTGCTCTTTTATGGATTCCTGCGTGGCCGTGCTCAGACCGTTCTGTAACATCTGCACCAGCTTTGCCCGATAGGCCGGGTCAGACAGTGCTTTGCTGCTGTTCAGCCCCTGCAGCAGCTTGGCGTAGTCGTTCGTGTTGCGCAGCAGAGCACGGAGCTGACAGCCGGAAAAGCGCGCGAGCCAGGCCAGCAGAGCGGGCCGCTGTTCCACGCAGCGGTCATAGATCTTGCAGAAACCCGCTTCAAACTCCGGCAGAGCGCTGCGGACATCCACCCGCTGGCCGTTCAGCAGCGGCAGGATGGAATGCTCGTCCTTGCACAGCAGGGGAGAGAACTCCTGCCCGTCTGCCAGCCTGGGCAGGACACTGCTGAAAAAGAGGGACTGCTGAAAATCTTTCGCAAAGGGGTCCGGGTCCATCGTCTCCGCCGCAGACCGCCAGGCAGGGGAGGGCAGCCCCAGGAACGTCTCCAGATCCACCAGCACGGGCCAGCTTCCCTGTGCAAGGATGTTCTCGCAGTGGAAATCTGTGCTGGCAAAGGCGTGGAACAGCGCACATACACCGCCGAGCCGATGGAAGAAAAGCCGGGCATCGGCTTCGTTTTCCGCAGGGGCGGTTTCCATGAACTGTGCATAGCCATAGCTGCCGTGGTCCAGCGCCTTCGGCAGCAGTACGGTGTCGGAAAAATGCTCCGCGGCCATCCCGTAAAGCAGAACGTCTGCTTTCATCTCGCGGGGCTTGTACAGAAAGCGGCCGGCTTCGGCGGTGATGATGCAGGCAGAGCGGCCGTTCTGGTGGGCATCGCCCTGCCCGCCGTCGATCTTCAGGATGGCCCCCAGATCGTTCCCGCCGAAAAACGCGGCGCTCAGCTCCTGCCGGTCTGCATGGATGCGGCACAGCATCTCCGAAAGCATCTCGCTGAACTGCCGGACACAGCGCTCGAGCTGCTCTTTGAGCAGTGGAGCTGTGCGGAACAGCAGCTCCGGGTCGGCTTCCAGCTTTTCCGCCAGCGATGCTTCTGCCTTTTCCCGGATCTCCTGGGTCGCAAGCTCTGCGTTCCAGGCAAGGATGGGGTTCGCCTGTGCGAGTTCCCGGCGGAACAGGGCTTCCAGAGTGCTGGCCGCAATGGGATCGATCGCCCGGAACAGAAAGATGCCGGCGTACACTTTTGCCGAAAAGGTCAGCGTGCTCTGTTCCGGGCGCTCTTCGTTCCAGAAGGCTTCCTCCCAGTCCTGGACCACACGGAGCAGGACGGTATAATATTTTTTCTCCAGACGACAGGTTTCCTCAGTTAAATAATGCTTCATGGGACATCCTCCTTTGTTATAGAGCTTCTGTATCAATATGATTTGCTTTTCAGGATGGAGCTGGTGCGCTCGCTCCAACGGTACTGTGTCATGTGTTCGCCCCGGCAGCTGCCCGGCACACGGCCTTATCGGAAAAACCGTGAACCCCTGCGTCCGGAGCCGCTGTTCGGATGGCGTCCGGCAGCGCCGCCAGCGCCAGCTCCCCGTCCTCGGTCGCAAGGATGCTCATAAGTCTGTCTCCTCCATTTTGGGCAGCGTGACCACAGCAGTAGTTCCCGCGCCGGGCGCACTGGTAATGCGCAGTGTCCCATGAGCCATGCGTTCCAGCCGCTCACGCACATTTTGCAGCCCGATATGGACTTTGCCATCTTCCATATAATGTTCCGGGTCGAAGCCTACCCCTGTGTCTGCCACCGTGATGCGGTAGCTGTCCGGTGTTTCGCAGGTGGAAAGGGTCACCACTCCGCCGCCCCGTTTCCGGGTCACGCCGTGCTTGACCGCGTTCTCCACAAGGATCTGCACCGTCATGGGCGGCAGCAGAAAGTCGGTGGTCTGCAGGTCATACTCCACCCGCAGCGTATGGGGAAAGCGCAGCTGCTCCAGGGAAAGGTAGGTCTGGATGTGGGCATATTCCTCCTGAAAGGGCACAGGCGCGTTCTGTTCCAGAGCTGCCATATGGTTGCGCAGATAGTCGGCAAACTTGTCCACTGCATCCTGTGCGGCGGCGGGGTCTTGTCCGCACAGATAATAGATGGAGTTCAGAACATTGTATACGAAATGCGGCCGCAGCTGGCTGAGCCGCGCCGCGATGCGGTTTTCCTCCAACTCCTGCTCCAGCTCCGCTGCCCGCAGCGAGGCCCGATGCTCGGCGGCGATGTGCCGGGCGGTGCGCACGGCGTAACAGGCGAAGCTCGCGGCAAAGGCCAGCTTCCAGCAGGTGGCATGGGAATAGATGCTCTCACCCACGCCGCACAGGTCCAGCAGCACCGCCGCCAGCAACACCAGACCGGCCAGCAGGGCGGCGCGGTCTTTCTGGCCCGGGCGGCGAAGCTCCAACGCGCAGCAGACAAAGAGCAGCGGACACAGCACCCACTGCGAAAGCGCCCACAGGGGCATCAGGTCGTAAAGTACCGCCGCGCCGGACAAAGCCGCGGCAGCCAGTCCGGCGTTCAAAAGCGCCGAGACGGCCACCCCGGCCTGCGCCGCCTGCTGCCGTCTGCCCGTGAGGGCGTCGCACAGACACAGCCCGCAGCAGCAGACTGCCAGTATCCGGCACAGCAGCAGGCCATAGGTGCGGGCTACCAGCAGCCCGTCCAGCAGCGCCAGACCGATCGAATCCAGAAAGACAAATCCTCCGGTAAAACCGCACAGCAGGCCATATTTCCACAGCGAAAGCCCTGCGGGGATGCCCTGCGCCCCGAATGCCAGCGCCGCGCCCAGCAGCATCAGCGCCGCGATGAGCAGCACCGCACCCATATACCATGCGGGCAGGTCGAACCGACGCAAAAAGTGCTGCATCACCTCTGATGAGCGCCCAGAGTGATACAGCGTGTCCAAAAACGCCCGGAACGCTCCATCGCTGCCCCGGCGATGGGGGTCGTAGAGCTGGATGACCACCTCGTCCTCGGGCGTGATGCCCGGCGAGATCAGATAATTCCACCGGCTGCCGCAGATGCCCGGCACAAGGCCCAGCCCCTCCTCGTGGAACTCCAGCACCACGTCATTGAGCAGCTGCTCGCCGTCCAGCCACAGATTCACGCCGATATGATCCTGATAAAAATAGAGCCGCGTTCCCTCGGCCAGCGAATCGCTCAGGTGCCCCCGCAGGTACAGCTCGCCCCCGGCGGCGGACAGATCGCTGTGCTCGGTCAGCGGCTGCCAGTGCGCGCCGTCGAAGCTGTATTCGCCTGCAAATTCGCCCTTCCACGGTTTGGAAAGAGTGGACTGTGTGCTGCTCCGTATGGCGCAGATCAGGCAGGCAGCAGCCAGCGCCAGCATCACAAGAAACACGGCCTCCTGAGGGCGGATACGGGATTTCATGGCATAGCTCCTCTCTCGTTTTTCCATGCAGGGGCCGCGGACTGCGACCAGGCAGGTCAACTGAGATTATTGTCTCACACCTGTCTGTGCTGTGCAAGAGGGAATTTCGCTGTCCTCTTCATTTTTCAAAAAATATTTTCCGTTTTAGTTCACGATTGACACCTTTTTGCCTCCGTTTTGCCTTTTTTGGTATGTTATATTAAGTGTGACAAACAGTGCCGGATAAGCGTTCCAGACCGGAAAAGGAGGAGGAACTATGCCATGGAATGAGACTTTATCAGCCGGGCAAAGTTCCGAAGAAGCTCGATTTCAATTCACGCCCCCGCGTGTCTGTTCCGTAAGTTGGCTCTGGCTGTGGTCGGTCAGCAGTTCCGGCAGAATTGCGGCATACTCCTGCTCGCTCTGCTCTGCCGGGGTCAAAAACGGAAGCACAGGGATGATCCGACGCAGGCCATTCTTTTATCGCTGCGCGATGCCATCTCCCTCAGTGAGGGAGGCTTTATGGAAGCTGTTTTATTGTTCAAAAAAACTTCATTTTTAGTTTAATGTTGCTTTTTGTGAAAGTATGATATACTGTAGTATCAGAGTATTATTTGGATCGATCGTGTGCGATAAGTTGCGGCTGAATTGAATGAATCTTATAGTACGGGCAATGCCACCCAGTTTACCATGCCGGGAGGCACCGTGGCATTCGTATGATTCAGAAGGACGCCTGTTTCTTAGCGCAGATAGAAAAGGAGAATGTTTATGAAAAAATTACTGTCCCTGCTGCTGGCCCTGGTCATGGCAGCAACGATGCTGACTGGCTGCGCGGGCCAGGAAGCAGGACCCGGCACGGGAGCCGCCCCACAGAGCAGTGCTCAGACGGGGGAGAAAGTGGTCGTTGCCTGCTGGGGCAATCAGATGCTGGATACCTACACCCAGTACCTGTGCGATCTGTTCCCCCAGGTGGAATTTGAATTTGTTCTGGTCACCAACTCTATAGATTACTACCGTTTCCGCGCGGATCACGACGATATGCCCGACATTCTGACGGTGCGCCGCTTCGCCCTGAAGGACGCGG
>JBJERT010000345.1:0-2804 GCA_051882435.1 Faecalibacterium sp. | reverse complement strand
CCAGCCTCGCCTCCCTGTTTCCGCCGCTGGCGGCGGTCGGCTCCGCTGCAAAAAACTTTTCAAACGGCCCACACATTCGTGTGGGCCAAATTTTTTGCAAAGGTTTGAGGCACCGGTTTGCGCGCTCCCGCGCGCTGGGGCTGCGCCCGGCGGCGGCAAGGTGCCGCGCAAACGTAAAATTTATGTAAAATAAATGTATAATGTTCAGAAGAACTGCTCGAAATGTGAAAAAAATGAAAGATTCATGTAAAAAAGAACTTGTTGCCAGTGGGGGGATAATGGTATAATACCGATGTATGCAAGCCGTTTTCCGGCTTGCAGGGTAGGATAGAACACAGCACCAGAAACGGCGGGCGCTGCCCGCGGGTAGGAGTATTGCTATGGATATCACACACATCACCTCGCTGCTGGGCGGCATCGCGTTGTTCCTGTACGGCATGTCCATCATGGGCGCGGGCCTGGAAAAGCTGGCCGGCGGCAAGATGCAGGGCGTTTTGCAGCGGCTGACCTCATCCACCGTCAAGGCCGTGATCTTCGGCACCCTGATCACCGGCGTGATCCAGTCCTCGGCTGGTACGGTCGTCATTTGCGTGGGTCTGGTCAACTCGGGCATCATGACCCTGACCCAGTCGGTGGGCGTCATCATGGGCGCGAACATCGGCACCACGGTCACCGGCCAGCTCATCCGCATGGCGGATATCTCGGGCGACAGCCTCTGGCTCACGCTGCTGCAGCCCAAGACGTTTGCCCCGGTGGTCGCCTTTATCGGATGCATCCTTTACGTATTCGTCCGCAGCGCCAAGCGCAAGAACATCGGCCAGATCATGCTAGGCTTCGGCATCCTGTTCACGGGCATGAGCCTGATGGATTCCGGCGTCGCCCCCCTGAAGGAAAGCCCGGTCTTCCAGCAGTTGTTCGTTTCCATGACCAATCCCCTGCTGGGCGTGCTGGTGGGTCTGGTGGCCACAGTGGTCATCCAGTCCTCCTCGGCGTCGGTGGGTATTTTGCAGGCGCTGTCCAGCACGGGCCTTGTCACCTTCGGCTCGGCAATTCCGATTATTCTGGGCGCACACATCGGCACGGCCTTCACGCCGCTGCTGACCATCGGCGGCTCCTCCAAGGACGGCAAGCGCGCCGCGCTCATCCACCTTTATTTTAACGTGATCGGCAGCATCGTGGTGCTGCTGCTCATCTATGGTGTGCGCTATACTGTGGGCATCCCGGTGTGGGATGATATCATGACCAAAAGCTCTATCGCCAACATCCACACGCTGTCCAGCGTAGCGGCCATGCTGATGTTCCTGCCGTGCAGCGGTGTGCTGTCCAAGCTGGCCATGATGACCGTGCCCGACAGCCCGGAGGAATCGCAGGACCTGACCATGCCGGTGCTGGATGAGCGCCTGTTCAAAAGCCCGGCCGTGGCCCTGCAGCAGGCCAAGAACGCGGTGGTCAAGATGTCCCGCCGCGCCGCGCGCAACGTCTGTCTGGCTGCGCCTCTGCTCATTGAGATGGACGACGAGGTGGTCAGCGCCATCAATGTGCGCGAAAACCTCATCGACCGCATGGAGGTCGCCATTTCCAATTATCTCATCCGCCTTGCCGATCAGGATCTGAGCGACGAGGAAAGTCATGCCGTGACCGAACTTCTCAACTTCGTCACCGAATACGAGCGCATCGGCGACTATGCGGTGAACATCAAGGAAAAGGCCGAGGAGCTGCGCGAAAAAGAAGCCAGCTTCAGCGAGGGAGCTAAAAATGAGCTGAAACTGCTCAACGAGGCTCTGGAGCGCATCCTGACCCTGACCGACACCGCTTTCGACAACAGTGACGTCCGCATGGCGGCGCAGGTCGAGCCGTTGGAGGAAGTCATTGACATCATGGTGGAGCGTCTGCGCGACCAGCACATCAAGCGCCTGAAAGATGGCGTCTGCTCCATCGACACCGGCGTGGTCTTTTTGGATGTGCTGAACAACGCCGAACGCATCTCCGACCACTGCTCCAACGTGGCAGCCCGCCTTGTCGGCATGGAAGCCGGAGAGGACTACGACTCTCACACCCTCAAGACCATGATGCACCACAATCCGAGCAAGGAATATCAGCTCGAATTTGAGCAGTGCCGCAAGCAGTACCTTGTCCCCCTGGAGACGATGGAGGCCTGAGCCTGCCTACACCCCGTAAATATCACAGCCCCGAAGCCGTGCCCATCGCACACGGCCCGGGGCTGTATTTTTTGTAAGCGCAGCGCCATCTCAGGCCCCCAGGTCCTCCAGCAAGCGGTCCAGCGCCTGCTCGCCCTGTACCGTCAGGCCGTGCTTGATGCGCAGGGCGTCGCCCTCGGGCAGAAGATTGACATAGATGGTCGTCAGCATTTCGCGCCGGAGGGGAGCGCCGTCGGCTCCGCAGCGGTAAACGGCCACCCGGCCGCCTTCGTCGCAGAGATAGAACTGAGCGGAGCCGGTGTCAGACTGCGGCACGGACGCGCTCCCCCGCACAGAGGAAGCCGGGGCCTCCTCCCCCTGCCCTGCCCGGGGCGTCAGGCGGGGCAGTGACATCCAATAGAGGCTGAACGCCACCGTAAACACGCACAGCGCATAAAAAAGACAGCTCCATAGCTTGCGCATGGTCGAAGTCCCTCCTTTCCGGGAAAGTGCGCCTCTCCCCCCCATAGCATGGGCAAAAACAGACGCCTTTAGACACCGGAGCGCACAAACATATCCATAGCAATATAAAAATATCGCTCCTGCTTTTGCCCAAGCCTCCCTCAAAGAGGATGCCTTTTGGTGCATTGCAGGCAGGTGCGTGGG
>JBJERT010000344.1:1278-2831 GCA_051882435.1 Faecalibacterium sp. | reverse complement strand
CGGCGCACATGTTTCTATTCGCAGAATGTATCATTTTCATCAGGAAAATTTGTGATTTTTGATAAACTCAGGCCGCGCCTGTCCCCATCAGACCGTCCAGTCCCCCGTTGACGGCAGCATGGCGGAGCCGTGCGGCCAGCGGAGGCAGACAGGCTTCCAGATAGTGCCTCACCGACTGCGGCAGCTCCAGAGCCGCCCCTGCCTGTTTCCACGCACGGCGCAGGAGCTGCTCTGTCTGGGCAGTGGTGCCAGACATCAGCATCCGCTCCAGCGCGGCATGATCCCACCGGAGCGAACGGATGGGTCGGCCGGTCAGCGCACAGGCCAGCGCCGCCGCCAGCACCGGCTCGCAAAGCGCCATCACGAGCTGCGGGCGGTACCCCTCGATATGCTCCAGCAGGCTGCAAATGGTCTGCAAGGGAAACGCCCGGAAAAACCGGTTTTCACAATACAGGTTTCTTACATACTGTTCGATAAATTCGATCCCGGTACATCGTTCGATGGGCAGCAGCGTGGGATAATCTGCGGTGATGTGTGTTTCCTGTGCGGAGAACTCCGGGCGATAGAGCTTGAAAAAGCCTTCGATCCCTTCTACCGCCGTGGGGCGGTAAAACTCGTTCGGCAGGGCGCACAGCTCCCGTTTCAGCCTCCGGTGCAGAGTCCGCGCAGCTTCGATCTTATGCTGTATCCGAACCATCCCGGCGCAGTATAGCGGCTGGATGCCGCTTTCCCGCAGCATGGCCAGCGCTGCCTCCGGCGCGGGGGCCGTTTTGAGCGCCACACTTACGGTATAGCAGATCGAGCGCAGCAGTTCCTGTGCCCGTGCCATGGGAATGGAGCTGCTTTCCGGGCAGTACTCTGTGCATCGCTTTTTCAGCAAAAGCAGACATTCCTGCTGGAACCGGACGGCCTCTGCCGGACAGAGCAGGCCCGTTTCCTCCGCCTGCTCCAGCAGAGAGATAAAATAGTCCTCCGGGCGCAGAGCTTTTGGGTCGATGCCGCGCGTATGGCTCAGCGTTTTCATCCGTTTCCCTCCTCCAGAAGCTCCCGCGGGTCCAGTCCGGCCAGCAATTCCAAGGAACCATGACAGGGGCCGTCGAAAGCCGCCCGCATCCAGTCCAAAAGCTCCTTGTCCCCTGCCCGGTCCCGCGTTTCGTTTTTGAACCAGTAAAACAGCTCGGTCAGCGTCCGCAGAGCATGCTCCCAGTCCTCCGGCCCCACATATGACGATGTACAGAAGGTGCAGGCCATCCGGTCCAGCACGCCGCCGCCAAATTCCAGCCTTCCCGCATGGTCCAGCGCCTCGGTCTGCGCTGCCACAAGCGCTTGGGCCTGCTGGGGGGTCAGGCGCAGGCCATAGGCCTCGGTCCGTGTATTGCAATCCAGCAGGGCACGGACCCGGTCTTTCCGGGATTCGTCCCCGCTCAAAAAGGATGAACACTGCAATTTCATAGGCTCTCTCCTGTTCCCGGACAAAAAAAGACGCAGGGCCTCCCTGTTGCAAAAGGGAGAGCGCGCTGCGTCCTGTGCGTCCGGCTGTCTGTGCATCTGCT
>JBJERT010000344.1:0-1178 GCA_051882435.1 Faecalibacterium sp. | reverse complement strand
TTGCAAAAGGGAGAGCGCGCTGCGTCCTGTGCGTCCGGCTGTCTGTGCATCTGCTCTGTATTCTTCATACCATATTTTTCCGCGCCGCGCAAGCCCCCGCAGCATTTTTCTGCGCAGTTCCTACAATTTTTCTGTCATATCTTGAAAACTTTTATCAATATCCTTGTGCATTCTGCGAATAGACAAATCTTTCATTCCCGTGTATAATAAGGCCAGAAACCAGAGAAGTACAGCAGAAGTTCAAATGAGAACTCACCCCGCTGACTTGAAACAGAAAGGAGCGCAGACCGATGGTCGATATGGAACCCGCACAGTTTGGACAGACTGTCGGGGCTCGCTGAGAAGCAAAAAAGACGCTCACCAGGACGGGATGTTTCCCCCGTAAGCCGGAAGAACAGGCAGATTTGAGCGAAAGTCTTGAGCATCAAAGAAGTGAGTGAACAGGCAGTCTGTCAGACAAGTCCCCTCGCGATTCAAATAGATCCGCCGAAGGTGATTCTTATGAAGAAGACTTTTGTACGGAGCAAGATATTTGAATGAGTAAAAAGGAGTAACTCCAATGTACTGAGCAGTTGTCCCCCGCGAATCCCGATCGAAAGGGCGTGGTAATATGAAATTCATCTCAATGTTTCGTGTTCCGCAGTCCAACGGTTAAGATGAGGGTCAGACCAATGTACAGGTAAAAATAGTTCCTTGAAAAACAAATTCCCCCTGTTTCCCATCGTATTCAAAGGAGTGTCATCCTATGAAACGTAAGGTATCCACCGAAAAATGAGGAAATGTGAGGACGAGAGGCTATGACTCCGAAGAAGTAAGTTCCCTGCCGGGCAAGAGCTTGCAACCGCTCTTGTCCGGCAGGTTTTTTGTTTTTCCTTGCGCCTGTTTTTCCGGTGTGTTACAATGGAAAAAATTGCAGGAGGTATTTTCTTATGGTCAAGCATATCATCCTCTGGCAGCTCCGGGATGAGCTGTCCCCCGCCGAAAAAGCCGCGGCCAAAGCTGCGATCAAAGCAGGACTGGAAGGTCTGGACGGAGTTGTGCCCGGACTGCTTTCCATTCAGGTCCGCACCGAGGGTCTGCCTTCCTCTACCGCCGACCTGATGCTGGATTCCGCTTTTGAAAGCGCCGACGCCCTGAAAGGCTACTCTGTCCACCCGGCCCACGTCGCCGTGGCAGAC
>JBJERT010000343.1:0-13901 GCA_051882435.1 Faecalibacterium sp. | reverse complement strand
AAAAAGGAACAAACCCCCGTTTATCGCCATCTCACAGGCGGCTTGTATCCACGCAGGTTTTGTGGTAAGATAAAGCGGTAAGTGTACGGGGGCTGCGGCTCCCGGAGATCAAGTTACAGCAAGGAGGGAAAGGCGCGCGGCCCTGTGCCATGCGCCAAGGAAACATGAGCCAAGAATGCACCCATGACTGCTCGAGCTGCGGGCAGGCCTGTTCTTCCCGACAGGCAGCGCCCCAGCATGAGGCGCCCAACCCGCACAGCAGCGTGAAAAAAGTGATCGGCGTCGTGTCCGGCAAGGGCGGCGTCGGCAAAAGCATGACCAGCGCCCTGCTGGCCTGTGCCATGGCCCGCCGCGGCTACCACTGCGGCGTTCTGGACGCGGACATCACCGGCCCGTCCATCCCCAAGCTCTTTGGCATCCATGGCCGCGCCATGGCCGACGAGATGGGCTGCTGGCCCATCCAGAGCCGCATGGGCATCGACGTGATGAGCATCAACCTTCTGGTGGAGAACGAGGAGGACCCCGTGGTCTGGCGCGGCCCGGTCATTGCCGGGGCCGTCAAGCAGTTCTGGACCGACGTAGTCTGGAAAGACGTGGACTTCCTGTTCGTGGACATGCCCCCGGGCACCGGCGACGTGCCGCTGACCGTGTTCCAGAGCCTGCCCGTGGACGGCATCGTAGTCGTGGCCAGCCCGCAGGAGCTGGTGAGCATGATTGTGGCCAAGGCCGTGAACATGGCCGAACTGATGAAGGTGCCCATGCTGGGCATCGTGGAGAACATGAGCTATATCGTCTGCCCGGACTGCGGCAAGCACATCCAGGTGTTCGGCGACAGCCATGTGGACGAGGTGGCCGCAAAGCATCACCTGCCTGTGCTGGCCAAAATGCCCATCGACCCGGCTCTGGCCGCCTGCGCCGACGCGGGCACCATCGAGACCTATGGCGGGCAGTTCCTCGAGGGCGCGGCGGACGCCTGTGAGAAGCTGCTGAAGTGACCTCTTCTCCCCTGCCCGCGGCGGATCCCCGGCAGGGGAATTTCTGTTTTTCCGAACCGCCTCATTGCGTCCCGCTTTCGGTTGCGGTATACTTGCCGCAGGAGGTGGAGACGATGGCAAACGAGGACCGAAAAGATTTCAACGCCATGCTGCACGACGCAAAGGACATGCCCAAGGTCCAGCGCCTGACCGACCCGGCCAGCATTGCGAAATACGGGGGCGACCGGATGTATTTCGCTCCGCCGCTGGCCTACGACGCGCTGATGCGGCAGGTGCCGCCGGGCAGGCTGACCACTGTAGGCGCCTTGCGGGAGCATCTGGCGCGGCAGGCGGGGGCGGACTTCACCGAGCCGATCACGGCGGGAGTTTTCGTGTCCATTGCCGCGTGGGCCAGCGACCAGCGTGCAGAGGACAAAACGCCCTGGTGGCGTACGCTCAAGGCCGGCGGCGAGCTGAACCCCAAATATCCCGGCGGGGCCGAGGCGCAAAAGGCGCTGTTGGAGGCCGAAGGCCACGCCGTCCTGCAAAAAGGGCGCAAAAATCTGCGCTATTTCGTCCAGGACTACGAAAAGGCGCTGTTCTCTTTTGCGGAGAGCACCGCGCCGAAGGAGGAACCATGAAACGCTTGAAACTGTTCTGGTCGGTGAGCCTGATGGTCATCAGTCTGGCCACCCTGCTGTTGGTCGGTTCCAGTCTGACCGGGGCCTTTCTGCCCGTGTGGGCGGCGCGGACGCTGGGCGCGGCAGAACTGCTGGCTCTTCCGGTGCTGGTGTTCTGCACCCTGCGGCTCTACCCGTCCCGGCGCGGCGCGCGGCGGGACAAGCACAGCAAACGGCCATGAGGAGGGCATCCATGCAGCCGCTGAACGAGGACATTTTTCTCTTTTTTGAACCGCACCCCGGGGCGCTGGAGCTATATGAAGCATTCACCGAAAAGCTGACGCAGACCGTCCCGGAGCATTCGGTGCGGGTACAGAAAACACAGATCACCTTTTCCAACCGGCACGTGTTCGCCTGCGTCTCCTACGCACGGGTGAAGAAAAAGAAAGACCTTCCTCCGGTCTATTTCGTGCTGACGCTGGGTCTGCCCGCGCCGCTGGACACGCCCCGCGCGGCGGTGCAGACCGAGCCGTATCCCGGCCGGTGGACCCACCATTTCGTGGTCTCCTCCCCCGCCGAGCTGGACGGCGAACTGATGGGCTGGGTGCGGCAGGCCTATGATTTTGCCGCGCAAAAATAGCCGCGGCCGCTCTGTCTGACGCCCGGAAACACCTGCCCGCAGCCATGCGACAGCCCGCCGGAAAAAAAGCATACTTTTCACATTTCCTGTCAAATGCCGCAGAGACTTTTCTTTGAAAAGTTCTTTTGCGGTTTTTTGTTTTCCATTTCGTTTTTGAAAGCGGTTTCTGCTTTTATTCTGTTTTTTTAAGAAAAAACCGCATTTTCGGTATTGTAAAATGGCCCGCAAGGCTTTATAATAGTAAAGCGCCCTGCAAATTGAGGCAGGGGCTGGTGTAAGAAGATCCGGGAGCGGCGGGCCTGCTCCACGGACAGCGGCGCTGCGCCGCGGCCCGGGCCTGTTTTGTGCAAGGCGGCCCGGCGCTCCCGCATTTTCCTGCAGCATCCAGAAATATAGGGAAAAAGGGAAAAGGAGTAATCTTTATGCTGACGAATGAATATCTGAAGCGCGTTTATGACGGTCTGGCTCAGCGCAACGCCAACGAGCCGGAGTTCCTGCAGGCAGTCCGCGAGGTCCTGGAGAGCATCCAGCCCGTGGTGGAGAAGCACCCCGAATATGAGAAGGCGGGCCTCATCGAGCGCCTGGTGGAGCCGGAGCGCATCATCAGCTTCCGTGTGCCCTGGGTGGACGATCAGGGCAAGGTGCAGGTCAACCGCGGCTACCGCGTTCAGTTCAACAGCGCCATTGGCCCCTACAAGGGCGGCCTGCGCTTCCACCCCTCTGTCAATCAGGGCATCCTGAAGTTCCTGGGCTTTGAGCAGATCTTCAAGAACAGCCTGACCACCCTGCCCATGGGCGGCGGCAAGGGCGGCTCCGACTTCGACCCCAAGGGCAAGAGCGACATGGAGGTCATGCGCTTCTGCCAGAGCTTTATGACCGAGCTGTACCGCCACATCGGCCAGTTCGTGGACTGCCCCGCCGGTGATATCGGCGTCGGCGGCCGCGAGGTCGGCTATATGTTCGGCCAGTACAAGCGCCTGACCAACAGCTTCCAGGGCGGCATGATCACCGGCAAGGGCCTGACCTTCGGCGGCTCTCTGGCCCGCACCGAGGCCACCGGCTACGGCCTGTGCTACTTCACCGCCGAGGCGCTGAAGTGCATGCGCAACGACAGCTTTGAGGGCAAGACCGTGGCCATCTCCGGCTCGGGCAACGTCGCCATCTATGCCTGCCAGAAGGCCACCCAGCTGGGCGGCAAGGTCGTGACCCTGAGCGACTCCAACGGCTACGTCTACGACCCCAACGGCATCGATCTGGACTATGTCAAGGACCTGAAGGAAGTCCGCCGCGGCCGCATCAAGGAGTACGCCGAGACCCACGCGGGCGCCACCTATGTCGCCGATTGCAGCAAGGTCTGGGAGGTCCCCTGCGACATCGCCCTGCCCTGCGCCACCCAGAACGAGATCAGCAAGGAATCCGCCGAGATCCTGGTCAAGAACGGCTGCACTGTCGTCTGCGAGGGCGCGAACATGCCCAGCACCCCGGAGGCCATCGAGGTCTTCCTGGCCAACAACGTTCTGTATGGCCCCGCCAAGGCGGCCAACGCGGGCGGCGTGGCGACCTCCGGTCTGGAGATGAGCCAGAACTCCGAGCGCCTGAGCTGGACCTTCGAGGAAGTGGACGCCAAGCTCAAGGGCATCATGGAGGGCATCTTCCACGCCAGCTACGACGCATCGGTCGCCGCCGGTTCCGAGGGCAACCTGATGGTCGGCGCCAACTGCGCAGGCTTCCTCAAGGTAGCTACTGCCATGATGGCACAGGGCATCACCTACTAAGCCCGTATCCCATGATCCGCACCTGATAACTGCGGATCACGGAAAAGCGATAAAATCTTCTGGCCCACACATATGTGTGGGCCGATCGAAACGCTTTTTCGGTTCCTTTTTCTCGAAAAAGGAACAAAAATCCTCGTTTCCGTTACACACAGGGCCGCGCTCCGCAAGGGGCGCGGCCTTTTTGGGCGAAAGAGCGCGTTTCGCACAAGAAGCGCGGCGTTTTCAGTATCCTGTTTGGCGCATCTGTCACTTGAAACCATTTCAATACCACATTATAATATTAGCTACCGGAACAAAGGCGTTCCAGAAGGGTGTTTTGCGCTCTTCTGGAGCGCCTTTTTCGTTTTTTCGCCGCATGAATGCTGCGGAAGGTGCCGCAGCACGGCGAGGATTTTTTGTAGAAGGATGGGTAAGGCAATGGAAAATTTCACCGAGCAAGCAACGCCCCTTGGCCTGTATGACCCCCAGTTCGAGCACGACGCCTGCGGCATCGGCGCTGTGGTGGATATCAAGGGCCGCAAGAGCCATCAGACGGTCAGCGATGCGCTGTCCATCGTCGAGCGGCTGGAGCATCGCGCCGGCAAGGACGCCGAGGGAAAGACCGGCGACGGCGTGGGCATCCTGCTCCAGATCAGCCACAAGTTCTTCTCCAAGGTGGCCGAGGAGATGAACATCCGCATCGGCAACGAGCGGGAATACGGTGTGGGCATGTTCTTCTTCCCCCAGAGCGAGCATCTGCGCGCCCAGGCCATGAAGCTGTTCGAGCTGGTCACCCGCAAGGAGGGTCTGGAGTTCCTGGCCTGGCGCAAGGTCCCCGTGGACCCGGATGCCGTAGGCCAGAAGGCCCGGGACTGCATGCCCTCGATCTGGCAGTGCTTCATCAAAAAGCCCGCCAAGGTGAGCAAGGGCATCGACTTCGACCGCAAGCTGTATATCGTGCGGCGCGTGTTCGAGCAGGCCAGCAACGGCACCTATGTGCCCAGCCTGTCCAGCCGCACCATCGTGTACAAGGGCATGTTCCTGGTCCACGACCTGCGCCTGTTCTACGCCGACCTGCAGGACCCGGACTATGAATCCGCGATCGGCATGGTGCACAGCCGCTTCTCCACCAACACCAATCCCAGCTGGATGCGCGCGCATCCCAACCGCTTTATCCTGCACAACGGCGAGATCAACACCATCAAGGGCAACACCGACGCGATGCTGGCCCGCGAGGAATCCATCTCCAGCCCCCTCATGCAGGAGGATATGAACAAGATCCTGCCCATCATCAACACCTCCGGCTCCGATTCCGCCATGCTGGACAACGCGCTGGAGTTCATGGTGATGAACGGCATGGATCTGCCTCTGGCCGTGATGATCACCATCCCCGAGCCGTGGGAGAACAACAAGAACATCACCCAGAAAAAACGGGATTTCTACCAGTATTATGCCACCATGCTGGAGCCGTGGGACGGCCCGGCGGCCATCCTCTTCTCGGACGGCGATATCATGGGCGCGGTGCTGGACCGCAACGGTCTGCGCCCCAGCCGCTATTACATCACCAAGGACGGCCGCATGATCCTGTCCTCTGAGGTGGGCGTGCTGGACTGCGAGCCGGAAAATGTGCTGGTCAAGGACCGCCTGCGCCCCGGCAAGATGCTGCTGGTAGACACCGTCAAGGGCGAGGTCGTGGACGACGAAAAGCTCAAGGAATACTACGCCAGCCGCGAGCCTTACGGCGAGTGGATCGACCGCAACCTCGTCCAGCTCAAGGACCTGAAGATCCCCAACGTCAAGGTCCCCGCCTACACCGGCGAGGAGCTGACCCGGCTGCAGAAGGTCTTTGGCTACAAGTACGAAGAGGTCAACACCCTGCTGCTCTCCATGGCGCGCATGGGCGCGGAGCCTTCGGGTGCCATGGGCACCGACACGCCGCTGGCCGTTCTCAGCGACCAGCACCCGCCGCTGTTCAGCTACTTCAAGCAGCGTTTCGCGCAGGTCACCAACCCGCCCATCGACGCCATCCGGGAAAAGGTCGTCACCTCCACCAGCGTCTACATCGGCGCTCACGGCAACCTGCTGGAGGACAAGCCTGAGAACTGCAAGGTGCTCAAGGTCCACAATCCGATCCTGACCTCCACCGACCTGCTCAAAATTCGGCACATGAGTGTGCCCGGCTTCAAGGTGGCCACGGTTTCCATCAACTATTACAAGAACACCAGTCTGGAAAAGGCCATCGACCGCGTGTTCCTGGAGGTGGACCGCGCCTACAAGGACGGAGCCAACATCATCATCCTGTCCGACCGCGAGATCGACGAGTACCATGTCGCCATCCCCAGCCTGCTGGCGGTGTCGGCGGTGTCCCAGTATCTCATCCGCACCAAAAAGAGCACCGCGCTGGCGCTCATCCTCGAGAGCGCCGAGCCGCGCGAGGTGCATCACTTCGCCACTCTGCTGGGCTATGGCGCATGCGCGGTCAACCCCTATCTGGCCCATGAGACCATCGGCCAGCTCATCGACGAGGGACTGCTGGACAAGGATTATTATGCTGCTGTGGATGATTACAACAATGCCATCCTGGGCGGTATCGTCAAAATTTCCTCCAAGATGGGCATCTCCACCATCCAGAGCTACCAGAGCAGCCAGATCTTCGAGGCTGTGGGCATCTCGAAAGAGGTCATCGACAAATACTTCACCGGCACCGTGAGCCGCGTGGGCGGCATCGGCCTCGAGGACATCCAGGCCGACGTGGAGGCGCAGCACAACGCTGCCTTTGATCCGCTGGGACTAGACATCAACATGGAGCTGGCAGACGGCGGCGCGCACAATTTCCGCAGCGGACGGGAGGAGCATCTGTTCAATCCGCAGACCATCCATCTGTTCCAGAAAGCCTGCTTCAACGGAGACTACGACGCATTCAAGCAGTTCACCCATGCGGTGGACAACATGGGCGCGGAGGGCGTCCATCTGCGCAGCCTGCTGGACTTCAACTATGCCCCGGACGGCGGTATCCCGCTGGAGGAAGTGGAGCCGGTGGAGTCCATCGTCAAGCGGTTCAAGGGCGCGGCCATGAGCTACGGCGCACTGAGCAGCGAGGCTCACGAAACGATCGCCATTGCCTTCAACCGTCTGGGTGCCCGCAGCAACACCGGCGAGGGCGGCGAACCGGAAGAGCGCTACCACAGCAGCAGCAACTCCAAGATCAAGCAGGTGGCCTCCGCCCGCTTCGGCGTGACGAGCAAGTACCTTGTTTCGGCGGAGGAGATCCAGATCAAGCTGGCGCAGGGCGCAAAGCCCGGCGAGGGTGGCAACCTGCCCGGCGCCAAGGTCTACCCCTGGATCGCCAAGACCCGCCACAGCACCACCGGCGTGGGCCTCATCTCTCCCCCGCCCCACCATGATATCTATTCCATCGAGGACCTGGCGGAGCTGATCTATGATCTGAAGAACGCCAACCGGAACGCCAACATCAACGTCAAGCTGGTCAGCGAGGCGGGCGTGGGCACCATCGCGGCGGGCGTCGCCAAGGGCGGCGCGCAGGTCATCCTTGTCTCCGGCTACGACGGCGGCACCGGTGCAGCCCCCCGCACCTCCATCAAGAACGCGGGCCTGCCCTGGGAGCTGGGCATCTCCGAGACCCACCAGACCCTCATCCTCAACGGCCTGCGCACCCGTGTGCGCATCGAGAGCGATTCCAAGCTGCTCAGCGGCCGCGACGTCGCCATCAGCTGCATGCTGGGCGCGGAGGAGTTCGGCTTCGGCACCACCCTGCTCATGGCCGAGGGCTGCGTGATGATGCGCGTGTGCAATCTGGACACCTGCCCCATGGGCATCTGCACCCAGAACCCCGAGCTGCGGAAGAAATTCCACGGCAAGCCGGAATATATCATCAACTATCTGACCTTCGTGGCACGGGAGCTGCGCGAGTATATGGCCAAGCTGGGCGTGCGCACCATCGACGAGCTGGTGGGCCGCACCGACCTGCTGCACGTCAAGCCCTGCGCCCCCGGCAGCCGTGCGGCCCGGATGAATCTGGACTGCATCCTGCACAATCCCGCTATCGAGAACAGCAACGTTCACTTCCAGCCGGAGGACACCTATGACTTCCATCTGGAAGACACCCCCGACATGAAGGTGCTGATGAAGAAGTTCAAGCTCAACAGCAAAGCGCCCCAGAGCGTGACGCTGGAGATCTCCAACATCAACCGGGCCTTCGGCGCTATCTTCGGCAGCGAGATCACCCGCAAGTATGGCAACAGTCTGTCGGATGATGTGTTTACGGTCAACTGCATCGGCGCAGGCGGACAGAGCTTCGGCGCCTTTATCCCCAACGGCCTGACCCTGCGCCTTGTGGGCGACTGCAACGACTACATGGGCAAGGGCCTCTCCGGCGGCAAGATCGTCGTGCGCCCGCCCGAGGGCATCACCTACAGGCCCGAGGAGAACATCATCACCGGCAACGTCGCGCTCTACGGCGCGACCGGCGGCAAGGCGTTCATCTCCGGCGTGGCCGGCGAGCGCTTCTGCGTGCGCAACTCCGGCGCGACCGCGGTCGTGGAGGGCGTGGGCGACCACGGCTGTGAGTACATGACCGGCGGCACCGTCGTCGTTCTGGGCCAGACGGGCAAGAACTTTGCGGCCGGTATGACCGGCGGCATCGCCTATGTGCTGGACGAGAATTGGGACTTCTACCAGCGGGTCAACAAGGAGACGGTCAGCCTGGAGCCGGTGGAGCACAAGTACGATGTGGCCACCCTCAAGGAGCTAATCCGCGAGCATGTGGAGGCCACCGGCAGCCCCCGCGGCAGGGAGATCCTGGAGAACTTCAGCGAGTTCCTGCCCCGGTTCAAGAAGGTCCTTCCTTACGACTACGACCGTATGCTGCGCGTGATCGCCTCGATGGAGGAGCGCGGACTGGACGGCGAGCAGGCGCAGATCGAAGCGTTCTACGCCCAGAAGAAGGCTAAGTAAGGAGGGGGACCATCATGGGCAAGACCACTGGATTTATGGATTATACGCGCAGGACCAGCACGGACATTCCGCCGCTGGAGCGCATCGAGAATTTTGACGAATTTCACATCTGGCTCTCCCGCGAGGAGCAGCAGACGCAGGCGGCCCGCTGCATGGACTGCGGCGTGCCCTTCTGCCAGGCGGGCATGATGATCGGGGGCATGGCCTCCGGCTGCCCGCTGAACAACCTTATCCCGGAGTGGAACGAGCTGGTATATCAGGGCAAGTGGGAGCTGGCGTGGCACCGCCTGATGGCCACCGACCGTTTCCCCGAGTTCACCAGCCGGGTCTGTCCCGCCCTGTGCGAGGCGGCCTGCACCTGCGGCAACGTCACGGGTCAGCCCGTGACCGTGCGGGAGAACGAGCATGCCATCATTGAGACGGCCTACGCCAAGGGCTGGTTCCATGCCGCCCCGCCCCCGGCCCGCACCGGCAAGTGCGTGGCGGTCGTGGGCAGCGGCCCGGCAGGCCTTTCGGTGGCTGAATATCTGAACAAGCGCGGCCATGCGGTCACCGTATTCGAGCGTGCCGACCGCCTGGGCGGCCTGCTGATGTATGGCATCCCCAACATGAAGCTGGACAAATCGGTCATCGAGCGCCGCATCCGTATCATGCAGACCGAGGGTGTGGAGTTCCGCACCAGCATGGACGTAGGCGGGGCTGTGGCTGCGGAAGAGCTGCTGAACGGCTACGACGCCGTTGTCCTCTGCTGCGGTGCCAAGAAGGCCCGGGACCTGAACGTCCCCGGCCGCGACGCCAACGGCGTACACTTTGCGGTGGATTACCTTACCAGCGTGACCAGAAGCCTGCTGGATTCGGGTCTTACAGATGGCAAGGCCATCAGCGCCGAGGGGAAAAACGTTCTGGTCATCGGCGGCGGCGACACCGGCAACGACTGCCAGGGCACCGCGCTGCGGCAGGGCTGCACCGACCTGATGGCGCTGGAGATGATGCCCCAGCCGCCCAAAGAGCGCGCCGCCTCCAATCCCTGGCCGGAGTGGCCCCGGGTGCTCAAGGTGGATTATGGGCAGACCGAATGCATGGCGCGGTTCGGCAAGGACCCGCGGGTCTACCAGACCACCGTGCAGGAGTTCCTGAAGGACGAGGCCGGAAACCTGACCGGCGCGGTCATCGCGCGGCTGCGCCCCGAGCGCGACCCCGCTACCGGCCGCACCAGCATGGTGCCCACCGGCGAGACCTTTGTCTATGAGTGCCAGCTTGCCTTCATTGCGGCAGGTTTCACGGGCTGCGAAAATTATGTGGCGGATGCTTTCGGTGTGCAGGTCAACGCGCGCGGGAACGTTGCGGACGAAGGATTCCGCACCAATGTGGACAAGGTGTTCGTCTGCGGCGACATGCGCCGCGGCCAGAGCCTCGTCGTGTGGGGCCTGCGCGAGGGCCGCGACTGCGCCGCTGAGGTGGACCGTTACCTGATGGGCTACACCAACCTGTAAGCGGCCGGACACAAACTCAACAATGCCATTCTCTTTCCTATCCTAAACAAGCAGAAACGGGAGCCTCGATATGAGGCTCCCGTTTCTGCTTGGGATTTATTTTTGTTCCTTTTTGAAAAAAGGAACCGAAAAACTTTTTACTGCGCCCATCGCCTGCGCGATGGGCGGGCGAGTTTGTTGGTTTGACGGGAGGCGGCGGCACTGGTTTGCGCGCTCCCGCGCGCTGGGGCTGCGCCCCATACATTTTAGGAGTTGTTTTCACAAGCAGCGCTGCCGGACGAGCGAGGATTTGGGTCATTGGACTTCTCGTCCCGTTCGGATATAGTGGCCTTCCTGGACTGCTGCGACCGTTGCGATCAGGCAAACCACCGTGGCGCTCACATTCAGCTTGACAAAAGGCAGCGTCAGCGGGAGGCAGAACAACAACAGTCCGGTCACTTTATTCAGGAGCGTATGCTCTGCCACAAGGCGTTTTCTGCACACAAAGCCGGACAGGACATTGACCAGTTTGATACACCCGATCCCGATGGTCCACAGCCAAAGCCACCGGGGAAGAGTCAGCGCGGGAAGGATTTTCAGCAGCGCCGCCGCCGCAAAAACGCTGTCTGCCACCGTGTCCAGTCTGGCCCCTGCATCGCTGGCAGTTCCCATTTTTCTTGCGACGGTCCCGTCTAGCATATCCGTCACACCGCCCAGCAGATAGGCACCACAGAACAAGGGCGAAAAAACCGGAAAACACAGCAGCAAAACACCGCACAGCATCCGACAGAGCGTCAAGCAATTTGCCAAATGCTTTTTTACGAAAAATTTCATATGGGGGCTACCCTTCTTGCGTTTCGTCCGTGGACTCTGCTGCGGACGCAGGCGGCTCGGCGGTAACAGGCGCGTCGGGGTCGGCGGCGATATACACGATGATGGTGCTGCCCACTTCGACCATGCTGCCCGCCTCGGGGCTGCACGCGACCACACAGCCGTCCACATAAGAGCCATCGTTATAGACCTTATAGAAGCTGGGTTCCAGCCCAAGGCTTTCCAACTGGCGGTTGACGCCGTCCACAGTGAAGCCGAAGATTTCCGGCATCTCCACGAGCTGCGGGCCTTTGCTCACCACAAGGCTCACGGTTTCACCGCTGGCGATCTGCGCGCCCGCGGCAGGCTCCTGACGGATGACAAGCCCTTTTTCCACCGTGCTGCTGTATTCCAGCGTGACATAGAACAGATAATCGCCAACGTAATCGCGGTTATTGTAGATCTCGGTATCATAGCGCAGACCCACGAAGCTGGGCACGACATTGAGCGGCACCGCCTCCGGCAGGCTCTCCGGCTGGGACTCAGAGGTCGGCTCCTGGACTTCCGCCGTCGGGCGGCGGGCAAAATCCAGCAGGCTCCACAGCGTCAGCGCCGTGAGCACTGCCAGCAGCACAAGGATGCCCGTGAGCAGGCTCTGAAGGCTCACATGGCTTTTTTGCGCAGCCTCATCCTGCGCCGCGCGGCGGCTTTGGCTATCCCTCTGCGCAAAGCTCCGGGTCAGCTCGGTGGCCGTCTCAAAAGAGGCCAGCGCCTCAAAGAGCTGCGGCACGGTCTGGATGCGGTCCACCGGCTTGAGCCGCAGGCCCAGCTGAAGAACATCCGAGAGATATGCCGGGAGCGATGGATTCAGGGTCTTTGCCTGCGGGTTGGAGTCCGACACCAGCCGCTGTGCCGCCGGGACCGGGCTTTGGCCGCATACCATGCGATAGAACACGGCGGCAAGGCTGTATTCGTCGGTATAGCGTCCCTCGAACTCGGCGGTGGAATACTGTTCCGGGGCGGAATAGCCCTCGTAGAGCTGCTCATGCAAACCGCTGCCCGCAGTGCGCAGGCCGACCGTAGCATAACCGGTCAGCCGGGCGCGGCCATTTTCCAGGATGCGGATATTTTCCGGGCAGATGCCCCGATGCACCAGCCCCACCTGATGCATCGCGGCCACGCCGTCAAAGACCGGCTGGAGCATCCGGCGCGCCTCGGCGGGCGGGACCTGTCCGGGGCGTTCCTCCAGCCACTTTTGCAGCGGCTTGCCGCCGGGATTCTCCATCACAGCGTACACGGTGTTGTTTTCTTCCACCACATCCAGCACAGCCTCCAGACCGTTGGCCGGGGTAATGCGCTGGATCGAACGGTACAGGTCGGCAAAATCCATGCGGGTGGTCTTGAACAGCACCTCGCTGCCCGGTTTGGGGCGCAGCGTCAGGTCTTCGCTCCGCTCAGCCGACAGCGTCAGGGGCAGGTATTCCTTGATGGTCACCCGGAACCGCCCTATATTTTCCACGCCGCGGTACAGGATGCCCTCGCCGTCGACGCTCTGCATCTCCCCCACCGTATACCGCCCGGCCAGCACCGTCCCCACAGGCAGACAGCCCGTCGGATTGCGCCCGGCCAGCACCTGCCCGCATTGCGGGCAGGTCGCAGCCGAGTTCGGCAGGTCTTCCATGCAATAGGGACACAAGCGCTTTGGTTCCATCGTAGCTCCCCTTTCGGTTTGAGCGTTGTATTCGTCCAGTGCTCAGGCACTGGCAAGCCTTTCGGTCTGGTCTATATTGTACCATACCCGCCGCGGTTTGCAAGTCCCTGCGCGGGGCTGCATAGAGATGGGCCAGCCCCCGGTACGCTGAACGATCATTCAGAAATGCGGAGCGCCTGCGGGATGCCCCGCACAGCCTTGTCCGGCCGGGTGGTCATTCCTTCCCTGCCAGACCGACAACAAAACATTTTTCCTGGAAATTTTTCAAAAAACTTGTAACATTTTGCCGTTTTTCAGGTATATTAAATAGGAGGTTCATCTCAAACCGAAACGGTTCACAAGAAAGGAGCGTGTATTACCTTGTGTGATGGATCGAGTATGGACCGTCTGCCGGTAACACGCAAGGTTTTCCCCTGTTCCCGGCGACTTCAAATAAAACCGATGTAAGGAAATAACAATGGAAGAAAATACTTTCAAACCCTACATCCCAGCAGACAAAGTGGTACCGGAATTTACCCTCTTTGCCGTTGTGATGGGCATCGTGATGTCCATCGTGTTCGGCGCTGCCAACGCCTATCTGGCACTGCGGGTGGGCATGACGGTCTCCGCCTCCATTCCCGCGGCCGTGATCTCGATGGGCGTCATCCGGTTTTTGTTCCGGCGCAATTCTCTGCTGGAAAACAATCTGGTGCAGACCATCGCCTCGGCGGGCGAATCGGTGGCGGCGGGCATCGTATTCACCATCCCGGCGGTGTACATCTGGGCGGCCGAGGGCGTCTGCGAGACCCCTCGACACTGGATATTTTCATCATCACGCTGTGCAGCGGTGTGATGGGCGTGATGGGCGTGATGATGATCCCTCTGCGCAACGCACTCATCGTGCAGGAGCACGGCAAGCTGGCCTACCCGGAGGGTACCGCCTGCGCGCAGGTGCTGCTGGCCGGTG
>JBJERT010000342.1:7586-13949 GCA_051882435.1 Faecalibacterium sp. | reverse complement strand
AAAAAAGCTTTTTACTGCGCCCATCGCCTGCGCGATGGGCGGGAAGGTTTGTTGGTTGGACGGAAGGTGGGCGGCCAGCGTTTGCGCGCTCCCGCGCGCGGGGGCTGTGCCCCTCCATCCGATCCGTTATTGCTTTACGTCGGCGCTTGGTTCCTGTGCGGGCTGTGGGCTTTTGACGTTGTCCAGGCCGTTGGTCTCCAGCAGTGCGCGGGTCTTGACGTCCAGCTCGTCATAGCGGGGCAGGCCGTTCTCCACGCATTCGTCCAGCCAATCCATTTCCATCAGCTCCTTGGGGGTATATACGACCTGCTTGGGCGAATGGAGCAGATGTCCCTGCGCGTAAAGCTGCGCGGGGAAAATTTGCAGTGCGCCGTCCCGGAGCTGTTTCTCCATCAGGTCCAGCATTTGCAGGGTGCCGCCGGGCAGGCCCTCGGCGGTATAGCGGACCTCCTCGGCGCCGCTCTTCATGCCCCACCAGTAGTTGACGGCGCGGCCGTTGGGCGCGATATCCCACGCACCATCAAAAATGGAGCGGATGATCTCGATATAGAAGGTGTTCCACCGCCACACCGGCAGGGCCAGCGGTTTGAGCGCGCCGTCCGGCATGCGGCGGCACAAGCCGTAGTCGCGGTGCGTGGAGGCAGGCTCCCGGATGTCCCGGGCATAGAACAGCTCGATATCCGGCTGGTCGGAAAAATCCAGCGGATGGGCCGGGTCCGGCAGGCAGGCCCAGCGCAGCAGGATGCGGCCGTCTGGACGGACTGTTTTGAGGCCCTGTGCAAAGGCATTGATGGCGGCGGGGACGCCATAGACGGGATTGGCGGCCACATAGCCGACCCGGTCGCTTTTGGAGAGCACGCCCGCCAGGATGCCCAGCAGATACGTCACCTCGTAAGTGCGGGGGTAGTAGGTGCGCACCAGCGGATGAGGCGCGTTCAGCGAGCAGTTGAGGAATTTGGTGCGGGGATGCTGCGCGGCGACCTTCAGGCAGGCGTTGTGCATCCGCGCGCTGGTGGTGAACACCACATCCACATTGTCGTGGGCGATCTCTTCCAGCACCTGCTCGGCGTCCACTGCGGGGTCCACGTTGTCGCGGCAGCTCAGGATGAGCCGGTCCGGGAATGCTTTGGCCAGCGCCTCGCGGCCCCGGTCATGCCCGCGCACCCACGCGCTGGAAAAGGCGTTGTGCTCATGCAGGAACGCCACCCGCAGCTCGCTGGGCTTGGTGGAGAAGATATTCAGCTTGGACAGCAGCGGCTCCCCGGCGGACTGCTTTGGCTCCAGCGAAAGCTCCACGGCCTGCGGTTCGGTCAGGATCTTCACCTCATCCCAGAGTTTGGACAGGTTTTCCCGCACCTGGGCAGGTGTGCTCTCGCAGGCGCCCGCATAGCGGTGGACCGACAGATACACCAGCATGGCGTCGCCGGGGGTCAGATTCAGGTTGCCGCCGCCCAGCGCGTAAAACTGCTGGGTGAACAGGGTATAAAATGCGGAAAAGTTCATCCGGTCATCGTCCGTCCAGCTCTCGTCGCTGGCCTTGCAGACCAGCGTCTGGAGCTTGGCGTAGCTGCCCAGACGGGAGAAATGGACGTTGCAGACCTTGGAGAGCTTGTAGAAATCCAGAAACTCATAGTAGATCCGGTTTTCCAGACTGTTGCTGCGCTCGGGGATGAGCCGGGTCACGGTGCCCGTCACCCGGGCGGCCTTGTAATATTTCAGCACCGAGACCCGCTTGTTGCCCTCCTGAACATAGAACTGGTTCATGAACTCGAAGGCCACGATGGGCGTGTGGATGCCTTCCTCCAGATGGGCATCACACAGGTGCGACCACTTGGAGGCAAACTCGGTGTCCTCTTCCAGCAGGGGCATGAAGTTGGGCGCAAAAGCCGTGTGGCGGCCGCTGGTGCGGGTGCCGACGATGCTGTCGGCGGGGATATCCACCAGCCCCAGTTGTTCCTGCGCCACGATGTTGACGTTCACAAGGATATCGTCCAGCACCGCCAGATACGGCGACTGGCCGCGGACCACACAGGCCCGGTAAGCGCGCTGACCGGCGCGCAGAGCAGCACGATAATCTTCTAACATAAAAGATACACCTCGTCTCAGACCGGTGCGGGGGAGGGCCCCCATGCCCGGCTTCTTAAAAGATCTATATCAAACCCCGCGGTCCTGCGCGGGGGAACAAAGGACGGCCCGCCGCCTGCCATGGCTTCAAAGCGCCGACCTTCTTATATTATAGCATGGAATTTTGATTTGTGGGAAAAAAGTGTTGATTTGCATCTTACTTTCGGGTAGGATAAAAGAAAAATCCATTTCGGCCTGCGCCGGATGGAGGAGGAAGTTTATGCAGACAGAACAGCTCCCCCTGCTGGAAGCGGGGGAATATCCCGGCGGCACCTGGTACTATGAGCCACATACATATCAGCCGTACCGCTTCGTACTGGGCAGGCCCGGACGCCGTCCGCTGGTGTGTATCGGCATCAACCCCAGCACCGCCCAGCCCGGTGCGCTGGACCCCACGCTGAAAAGCGTGGAGCGTCTTGCTGCGGCCAATGGATTCGACAGCTGGATCATGTTCAACGTGTATCCCCAGCGGGCCACGGACCCCAACGACATGGACCGCGTACCGGACCGCGCTCTCTGCGAGGAAAATCTGCGCTGGCTGGCCGCGGTTCTGGCGAACACCGAGCCGACCATGTGGGCCGCGTGGGGCACGCTGATCGAAAAGCGTGAGTATCTGCCCGGCCTGATGCGGGAGATGGTGGCGCTGACGCGGGAGCGGGATATCCCCTGGGTGACCATCGGGAAACGGAGCAAGAAGGGACATCCCCATCATCCGCTTTACCTGCGCAAGGACGCTGTGCCGGAGCCGTTCGATGTGGAAGAATATCTGGATACCTGCTTTTGAGCGGGGAAAAGAACAGGAGGACAACGAAACAACGATGAGCGTGGAACGATATCAGCGATTTCTTCTCTGGCTGGATGCACGGCCCGGCGTGAAGCGCGCCGTGATCTTTCTGGACCGGTGGCTGCCGCTGGTCCCCTTTGCAGGGTACCCTGTGCTGCTCGTTCTGCTGAATCTCCAGCTTTTCCGTTTGATGGGCGCAGGGCAGCGCGAGGCTGTTCTGGAGATGATGCAGCATATCGCCCGGGCGGTGTTCGTCCCGGCGCTGACGCTGTGGGGCGGGACGGTGCTGCGGCGAAAGCTGGATCTTCCCCGGCCCTATGACCAGCCGGGCTTTACGCCTTTGGTGGCCAAGGAGACCCGGGGACGCTCCTTTCCTTCCCGCCATGCGCTGAGCGCGGCGGTACTGGCGGCGGTGTGGCTTTATTTCTATCCGCTCGTCGGCCGTATCATGACGGCAGTAGCGCTGGGGATCGGCGCGCTGCGGGTGATGGCAGGTGTGCATTTTGTGCGGGACGTGGCTGCGGGCTTTGCGCTGGGCTTTGCGCTGGGCGCAGCGGGAATGTGGCTGTGACTGCTCTGTGGAACGAGCGGCGGGCCGTGCCTTGCAGGACAGGGCGCGGCCCGTTTTTTATCCTATGCGGGACAAAAGAGGATATTCATTTGAGGAAACAAAAATAAAAAAATGGCTTTTCTAAACGGAAAACCGGTCAAAAAGTGAAGAAACGAAAAAACAAAAGGCTCAAGCTGCCGCAGACAGCTTGAGCCAAAAAATCGGAGACAAAGGACAAGAGCGGCGGGCGCTCCGGTCAGGATCCGGTGGGAACAGGACGCTCCGACAGATGGAGCGCTGCGCCGCTGCGGGATGTGTTACAGATCCAGCTTCCCGGTGACCTTGTTGATGACGTAATAGGCTGCGCCTTCCTCAGGCTTGACATAGATCTTGCAGGACTGCACGCCGACTTTGTGGGTGGCGCGGTAATCTGCTTTGGCGCGCTCCACCAGATCGGTGATATTGTACTGCTTGCTGCCCAGCTCGACATACAGCTCCGGCGAAAGCGGGGGACGGGTGCGGCGTGTGGCGGCCTTCTCAGACTTTTTGGCGGCAGTCTTCGCAGGCTTCTGGGTGGTGATTTCCTCCTTAACAGGGGGGACTCCATCTGCCGCGGGGATGGCGGTTATTTTCTCGGACATTTCATTGACCTCCTTGGGGGGATCGGACGATCCAAATTCCAAAATGGTTTGTCGCAAACAAACGCTTTCTTATATAATAGTTTTTTATTTTGAATTTGTAAAGTCTTTTTTCAAAAAAAGATGCAGCAGAAAGCAAGAAATATTCCCGGAAAACTTTCATATGTGAAAAGAAGGGCAAAACCGCCCGAAATCTGTACCCTGCGCCGATTCTGACTGTGCCAGGACCGGCCAATCGAAAGAGGAACTGCCCGGTTCCGCAAAGACAGAGATTCCGCTGATAAAGCGCTTTGCGGTGTGCCGCCGAAACTTGGCAGCATGCCGGCAGGATTTGAACGGAACTTCAGCCTGGGAACAGGGCGCGGACCGGCGGACGATTTGTCCCGTCCAAGCTCTCGGGCGGCCCGGGTCGATACAGAGTAAAAAATGAGAAAATCCAGAGGAACAAATGCCGGGCATATCCTTTCGACTGCCAGAAAACAGTGTGATTTTTGGGGGCCTGAGCGAATGTGTAGGCTGCGGGAACCAGACCTCTGTTCCGCGCGCGCTGTTCAACATACAAGATTGATTTTATTTTGCGCCTGCGGTATACTGGAGCCGCGCAGACGGAAAAAGAGTCCGCGCATTCAAAGTGATTTTCAGGATGGAAAAAGGGGGCCGGGCATATGGCAGGCGGCGCGGTACAGACGCTGAGATTGCAAAAGCCGGATGCGATCGATCTGGCGCAGGCGGCACGTTACTTTGGCGCGCGGGGCGAGCCGGACGCGGGCACGACAGCCCTGCTGGAACGCTGCGCGGCGCCGCTGCTGGAGGCGGCAGCTCCGCGGGCGGTCTGGTGCGAAGCCGCCCCCGCGGAACTGTGGGAGATGGGTCTGCTGCGGGGCGAGGACGTGGCGCGGCATCTGGAAGGCTGTACAGCCTGCATCCTGCTGGCGGTGACGCTCGGCCCGGGGGTGGACGCGCAGATCCGCCGCGCGGGGATAGGAGATATCGCGGCAGGCGTGGCGTCGGACGCGCTGGGCAGCGCGCTGGCCGAGCAGGCCGCCGATGCCGCCGAGTCTGCGCTGCGCCAGCAGGCTGCGGCGCGGCAGCTCTGGCTGACAGGGCGTTTTTCGCCCGGCTACGGCGACTGGCCCATCACGGTGCAGCCGCTGCTGGCGCGGGTGCTGGACACCGCTCGCCGCGCGGGCCTGTGTGTGACCGACTCCGACCTGATGACGCCGCGCAAGAGCGTGACCGCCGTGCTGGGCCTCAGCAGCCGCCCGGTGCAGGGCTTCCGGGCCGGGTGCGCCCACTGTGCGCTGCGCGGCCGGTGTGAATATCGAAAGAGGGGGACTACCTGTGAACGTGAATGAATTATTCCGCCAGCCCAACACCATCCTGCTGGATGGCGGCATGGGCACGATGCTTCAGGCCGCGGGGCTGAAGCTGGGCGCCCGGCCGGAGGAGCTGAATCTGACGGACCCGGCGCTCATCGAGAGCATCCACAGCCGCTATGCCGCGGCAGGCAGCCGCATCGTCAACGCCAATACCTTCGGCGCGTCGGCCCACAAGCTGGCGGGCAGCGCCTGCACGGTGGAGCAGGTGGTGGCGGCGGGGATCGGCTGCTGCAAGCGCGCCTGTGCGCCCTATGGCGCGCTCACAGCGCTGGATGTCGGCCCGCTGGGGGAGCTGTTGGAACCCAACGGGACACTTCTGTTTGAGGATGCCGTGGCCGAGTTCGCCCGCATCGTGCGCGCGGGCGCGGCGGCGGGCGCGGACCTCATCTTTTTGGAGACGTTTACCGATCTCTACGAGCTGAAAGCTGCGCTGCTGGCCTGCAAGGAGAACAGCACGCTGCCAGTCCTGGCCAGCATGAGCTTTGAGGTAGGCGGGCGCACCTTTACGGGCTGCACCGTGGAGAGCTTTGCCGCCACTGCGCGGGGTCTCGGGGCAGACGCGCTGGGCATCAACTGCTCGCTGGGGCCAAAGGAAATTTTTCCCATGGCGCAGCGGCTGGCTGCGGCAGTACCGGGAGAATATCCGGTCTTTGTCAAGCCCAACGCCGGTCTGCCCCGCGCAGACGGCAGCGGTTATGATATCACGCCGCAGCTGTTCGCCATGCAGATGAAGCCTTACCGGGAGCTGCACCTTTTTGCCGCGGGCGGCTGCTGCGGCACGACGCCGGAGTTTATCCGCTTGCTGAACGGTGTGTTTGAAGGCTGCGTCCCCGGCCGTCCGGCCCACTCCATGCCCTCGGTGCTGTGCAGTCCGGTGGACTGCGTGAC
>JBJERT010000342.1:4648-7486 GCA_051882435.1 Faecalibacterium sp. | reverse complement strand
GGCCGCATCGCCATCGCGCGGCGCATCCGGGACGCGGCGCTGGCCGCAGGCATCCCGCAGGAGGATATCTATATCGACTGCCTGACCCTGACCGTCAGCGCACAGCAGGAGGATGTGCCCGCCACGCTGCACGCGCTGGCGGCCTGCAAGCAGGAACTGGGCGTGCGCACCATCCTGGGCGTGTCCAACATCAGCTTCGGCCTGCCCTGCCGTCCGTACCTGAATACGACCTTCCTGACCATGGCCATGGCGGCGGGGCTGGACCTTGCCATCATGAACCCCGCCAGCGAGGAGATGATGGCAGCGGTCTATTCCTATAATGTGCTGACCAACCGGGACCGGCAGAGCGCGGCTTATATTGCGCGCTACGCGGGCCGCGTTCCGGCTCCGGCGGCACAGGCTTCGCTGCCGGTAGCTGCGGCAGGGGAGACGCCGGCCCCGGAAGGCCCCTATGCCCTTTTGATGAAAGCGGTAGAGCAGGGCCTGAAGGGTGAGGCCGCCGCCCGCACCCGCGCTCTGCTGAAGGAAAAAGAGCCGCTCGAACTGGTGGATGCGGCGCTCATCCCCGCGCTGGACGCGGTAGGGGCTAAGTACGAAAAGGGGACGCTCTTTCTGCCGCAGCTTTTGCAGGCGGCCAGTGCGGCCCAGAGTGCCTTTGAGGAGATCAAGACGGCGATCGCCCGGAAAGGCGGCGCGGGCGCGGCCAAAGGGCGCATCGTGCTGGCTACGGTAAAAGGGGACGTGCATGACATCGGCAAGAACATCGTGCGGGTCATTCTGGAGAATTACGGGTTCGAGGTGATGGACCTGGGCCGCGATGTGCCCCCCGAGCGGGTGGTGGAGGCCGTGCGGGAAAATGATGTGCGGCTGGTGGGGCTTTCGGCTCTCATGACGACCACCCTCAAGAGCATGGAGGAGACGATCACAGCGCTGCGGGCGGCGGAGCTGCCCTGCCGCGTGATGGTAGGCGGCGCGGTGCTCACGCCCGACTATGCCCGCAAGATCGGCGCGGATTACTATGCCCGTGACGCCAAGCAGAGCGCCGACATCGCCAAGGCGTTTTTCGCAGGGGAAGGCTGAAAACGCTGCTGCGCTTCCGACAGGTGACGGAGTTTGCAAATTGTTCAAAAAGCTCACAAAGAAACTCCATTTTTTGCCGCTATAATAGGGATGCAGTCAGGGAGAGGGAACCCACAGGCCCCCCACTCCCCGAGATCCTTTTGCAGGCAGACAGATCCCCCCTCGGGGCAGCGTCCCCGCAGGCTCCCTTCCTTTCTCAAACCACTGTCCCCCGCCGATGCGAGGCAATAGTCAATGGCGGCGGACAGACTACCAATTCCCTCCAGACAGCCGCAAATGTACTGGAGTTCTCTATATCGACAGGCAGCGCCGCTTTCTCCTCCTTTCTTCGGCGCTGCCTGCTTTTTTGTTTACGGGGGTTTTGTTCCTTTTTTGAAAAAAAGGAACCGAAAAAACTTTTTACTGCGCCCATCGTCTGCGCGATGGGCGGGAAAGTTTGTGGGTCGTACAGGAGTTGGGCGGGCATCTTTTGCGCGCTCCCGCGCGCGGGGGCTGCGCCCCGTGTCGTCAGTCGGCTGAAAGACGGTACAGAGGAGAAGTGCACAAAGCGGATTCTCTGCTTTTGTGGAACAAGCCAAAAAACTACCCGACATTTTTTCAAAAAACAGGACATTTTTTGAAAGTGCTTGTTTTGAAATTAAGATTTTGTTAAGATATGAACAACGAGTGAACGGCGGCGGATGCTGTGCGAAAGGCCGCTGCCGGGAGAAAATCAAGGAGGAAATTACTTATGAAAAAGATCTCTCGTCGTAACTTTATGGCAGTCGCAGGCGCATCTGCCGCGGCTCTGGCTCTGACCGCATGCGGCGGCTCCAAGTCCACCGCAACCTCTACCGCTTCGACTGCTCCCGCGGGCGACGCTGCCGGCGCTGCTTCCGACCCCAAGGTGACTCTGGTCTACGCCGAGGTCAACCCGCTGGAGACCATCGTCGGCCAGACCGGTTCTCACTTCAAGGAGAAGGTCGAGGAGCTGACCGGCGGTACCGTTACCATCGATGTGCAGGCTTCCGGTGTCCTTGGTTCTGAAAACGATGTTCTGGACGCCATCCTGGGCGGCTCCACCTCCATCGACATCAGCCGCATCTCCGCGTTCGCGCTGACCAGCTACGGCTGCACCAAGTCCAAGCTGCTGAGCCTGCCCTTCACCTTCCAGAGCCGTACCCATTTCTGGAATTTCGCCAATTCTGATCTGGCCCCCGAGTTCCTGAACGAGCCTCAGGAGCTGGGCCTGCCGGTCCGTGGCCTGTTCTACGGCGAGGAAGGCTTCCGTCACTTCTTCACGGTCAAGCCGGTCGCTAAGATCGAGGACCTGAAGGGCATGAAGCTGCGCGTGTCCAACGACCCCGTCATGAACGGTCTGGTCGAGGGCCTGGGCGCTTCTCCCACGGTCGTTTCCTTCGGCGAGCTGTACTCTGCTCTGCAGACCGGCGTCGTGGACGGCGCGGAGCAGCCCATCGCCAACTACAAGGCCAACGCCTTCCCCGAGGTCGCTCCCAACCTGATCCTCGACGGCCACACGCTGGGCGCCATCCAGGCTGTTATCACCGACAATGCGTGGAAGAAGCTGACCGCCAACCAGCAGGCCGCTATCATGGAGGCTGCCGCCGACACCCAGAACTTCAACGCCCAGCTGTCCGAGACGGAGGAGAACAAGGTCCTGGACGAGCTGCGCGCCAGCGGCTGCAACGTCGTGGATGTGGACGACAAGACCCCGTGGGTCAACGCCTGCCAGAAGGTCATCGAGGACAACACCAAGGA
>JBJERT010000342.1:0-4548 GCA_051882435.1 Faecalibacterium sp. | reverse complement strand
CGCTGTGGCCCGGCGGGAGGTGCGGAGTGGTTCCGCTGCTCCCGCCGGGCCTTTGTTTTCAGGAGGAAACGCATATGCCGAAAATCTTTACCACCCTGGATAAGATCAAGCCGGCCTACGACATCACCTATAAAGTGGTGCTGTTTATCTGCAAGATCCTGCTCATCGCCGATATCCTCATCACCTCGATGGCAGTCGCGGGCCGCTACATCCCCTTCATCCCCGACCCGTCCTGGTCGGAGGAGGTCGTGCTGACCTGCATGAGCTACATGGCCGTGCTGAGCGCGGCGCTGGCCATCCGCCGCGGCGCTCACATCCGCATGACCGCTTTTGACGTTTATCTGCCCAAAAAGGTCATCAAGGCGCTGGATATTCTGGCGGATATCGCGGTTCTGGCGCTGGGCGTCATCATGACCGTTGTTGGCTGGCAGTATGCCACCACGCTGGGCGGCCGCGGCACCTATGTCTCGATGCCCTGGCTCTCCCGGTTCTGGATGTACTTCCCCGTGCCTCTGGCAGGCGTGGCCATGATCATCTTCGAGATCGAGTCTCTGTATAACCACATCAAGAGCCTGTTTGAAAAGGAGGGGAACTGATATGACCGTTCAAACGATGGCGATCCTCGTCCTTCTCATCAGCTTCTTTGTCATGATCTTCCTGCGTTTCCCCATCGCTTATGCCGTTGGTATCTCCAGCGTGCTGTGCATGATGGTGCAGGGTCAGGCGCTGACCGACGTCTGCCGCCTGATGGTCAAGGGCATCTCCTCTTTCAGCCTGATGGCGGTGCCGTTCTTCATTACCATGGGCGTGCTCATGGGTTCCGGCGGCATCAGCGATAAGCTGATCGCGCTGGCCGACGCGCTGGTCGGCTGGATGCGCGGCGGTATGGCCATGGTCAATATCGTGGCATCCTACTTCTTCGGCGGCATCTCCGGCTCCGCTTCCGCGGATACCGCGTCCATCGGCTCCATCATGATCCCCATGATGGTCGATCAGGGCTATGATGCCGACTTCTCCACCGCTGTCACCATCACCTCCTCCTGCGAGGGCCTGCTGGTGCCTCCCAGCCACAACATGGTCATCTATGCCACCACCGCGGGCGGCATCAGCGTGGGCAGCCTGTTCCTGGCGGGCTACCTGCCCGGCGCTCTGCTGGCCTTCGTCCTGATGATCGGTTCGTACATCATCTCGGTCAAGCGCAATTACCCTAAAGGCTCTCCCTTCAGCATCAAGGGCTTCATCAAGCAGCTGGGCACGTCCATCTGGGCGCTGGCGGCGGTCGTCGTCGTCGTGTTCGGCGTGGTCGGCGGTGTGTTCACCGCCACCGAGAGCGCGGCCATCGCGGTCCTGTACTCGCTGTTCGTTTCCGTGTTTATCTACAAGGGTCTGGATTGGAAGGGCGTGTGGAAGGCTCTGGACGAGTGCGTCAATACGCTGTCCATCGTGCTGATCCTGATCGCCACCTCCGCCGTGTTCGGCAACTGCCTGACGATGCTGCATGTGCCTGAGCTGGCGGCCAACGCCATCACCGGCCTGACCGATAATCCCTATATCATCGCGCTGCTGCTGGATCTCATCATCCTGGTCCTGGGCTGCATCATGGATATGGCCCCCATCATCCTGATCGCGACCCCCATCCTGCTGCCCATCGCGACCTCTATCGGTATCGACCCCATCCAGTTCGGCATCATCGTCGTCCTGAACTGCGGCATCGGCCTGCTGACCCCGCCGGTCGGCGCGGTGCTGTTCATCGGCTCGGCCGTTGCCAAGCGTCCCATGGAAAAGGTCGTCAAGGCGACCCTGCCGTTCTACCTCTGCATGTTCATCGCGCTGCTGCTCCTGACCTATGTCCCGGACGTCAGCCTCGCGATCCCCAAACTGCTGGGCGGCTACGTCAGCCCCATCACCAACCCGCTGGGACCGGTATTCATCCACTGAACTCTCTGCCCGTCGGCGTGAAAACGTCGGCGGGCATTTTTTACGGGAGTTTTCCAGCTTTCTTGAAAGAAAGCTGGGCAAAGAACTTTCCCCACGGACTGTGCATTCGCACAGTCCCTATGTTTTGGGGCGCAGCCCCCGCGCGCGGGAGCGCGCAAACCCATGCCGCACTCCTGCGCAGATCAATACTTGGCCCACACGCATGTGTGGGCCGATTGAAACGTTTTTTCGGTTCCTTTTTTTCAAAAAAGGAACAAAACCCCCGTTCCCTCGTAAACCGCCCTGCCGTTGATTTATGGGGCGAAAGCCTTTATAATAGGGCGGGACATGTGAGGAAAAGGAGAGAGGAACATGGACACACCATCCAAAAAGAAAAGAGCGTTGACGTGGCTGGGGATGCTGCCGGGCCTTCTGATCGGCATGGTTCTGGGCATATGGACAGCAGACAGACTGTTCCCGCTGGCAAAATCAGGAGTTCCGTTTATGGAGTACAGTTTGGGCATGGCCTGGCTCATTGTGTCGCTTGTATTGGCGCTGGGTGTGCAGACGCTTCTGCATGAAGCGGGGCACCTGATATTCGGGCTGGCGACAGGATACCGTTTTTGTTCCTTCCGGGTAGGCAGCTGGATGCTCCTGAAACAGGAGGGAAGGTTCCGGCTGCGGCGCATGTCGATCGCGGGCACCGGCGGGCAGTGCCTGCTGGCGCCGCCCGCGCTGAGAGAGGGAAAAATGCCCTGTATCCTTTACAACCTGGGCGGAGTATGGGTCAATCTGGCGGCAACTCTGACATTCGGAGCACTTGCGGCGCTCTGCCGCGAAAACTGGAGCCTGTGGGTCCTGTGGGGCGCGCAGAGCATGGTCGGCGGAGCGGAAGCGCTGCTCAACGGCATTCCGATGAAGCTGTCCGGCATTTCCAACGACGGCTGGAACGCGCTGTCTCTGCGCAAGGACCCGGCAGCGCTGCGTTCGGTATGGGTGCAGCTCAGCCTGACCGAGCAGCAGACGCAGGGACAGCGCTTGAAAGAGATGCCAGAGGAGTGGTTCATCCTGCCGGAGGAAGCGGACATGAAAAACACGATGACCGCGGTGTTGGGGGTGCTGGCAGAGTGCCGGGCCATGGACGCCCAGCAGTTCGACGAGGCGGAGAGGCTCTGCATCTGGCTGGAGGACCCGGACAAAGCCGTCGTAGAGCTGTACCGGAAGATGCTTTTGGGAGACAGGGTCTATTGTGCGCTTTTGCGCGGGCAGGGAGCCGATGTTCTGCTGGCCCGCTGGAACGAAAAGCCCCAGAGGCAATTCCGCCGCCAGATGAAAGACAATCTGAGCATCCTGCGCACGGAATATACGGTTGCCCTGCTGGCCGAGCGGGACCTTGCCGAAGCGGAGCGCATCCACGCCCGGTTCGAGCGCGCCGCAGAGCGGTATCCCTATGCGGGAGAGGCGGCATCGGAGCGGGAGCTGCTGGAGCGTGCCGCCCGGACTTTCGCGGAAAAGGACCGGAGCAGGGAAGGGTAGGCCGCGCTCTGTTTTGGACGCAAAAAAACCTGCGAACCATGCGGGACAAAGAAAATCGAAAGAGAGGACCAGTTCTGTCATGAACAGCTCACGGCTGTACTTCAAATATGTTTCTCAAAATATCCTGGGCCTGCTGGGGGTGTCGTGCTACATTCTTGCGGACACCTTTTTCATTGCCCGGGCGACGGGTTCCGATGGCATCACGGTGCTCAACCTGTGCCTGCCCATCTATAACCTGATCTTTGCGTTCGGCTCGATGCTGGGGCTTGGATCGGCGACCCGTTTCGCCATCCTTCGCTCACAGGAGGACCCGCGTGCTCACCGCTATTTTGCCAGCGCAGTGCTTTGGGCGTGCCTGCTGTCGGTGCCTTTCGTGCTGGCGGGGGTGCTGTGCCCGGGCGCTCTGCTGCGCCTGATGGGCGGCGACGCCGCCATCGTAGCGCTGGGCGAGGGCTACGCGCGCATTTTTCTGCTGTTCACGCCCTTTTTCATGTGCAACTATATTGTCTCTGCGTTCGTGCGCAACGACGGCGACCCCTCGCTGGCGATGGCCGCCACGCTGAGCGGGAGCTTGTTCAATGTCGTTGCAGACTACCTGTTCATTTTTCCGCTGGGGCTGGGGCTTCCCGGTGCGGCGCTGGCTACAGCGGTGTCCCCGGTGCTGAGCATCGCGGTATGCAGTCTCCATTTCTGCAAGCGGGAAAACGCCGTCCGGTTTGAGCCGCACCGGCCTTCGGCGCGGCTGCTGGCACAGAGCTGCCAGCTGGGCGTTTCGGGATTTGTGGGGGAGATGTCCTCGGGCGTGACCACGACCGTGTTCAACTTCCTGCTGCTGGGTCTGGCGGGCAACGTAGGCGTTGCGGCGTATGGCGTTGTGGCGAACTATGCTCTTGTGGCAACGGCCATTTTCAACGGTGTCGCTCAGGGCGCACAGCCCCTGATCAGCCGTGCCTATGGCCAGAGAGACCAGGCCGAAGCGCAGAAGCTGCTGCGCCTGAGCGCTGGCACCGCGCTGGTGCTGGCAGCGGCACTGTACGCAGGCGTATACTGGGGCACCGAACCGCTGGTGGCATTGTTCAATCAGGAGCACGACCC
>JBJERT010000341.1:0-2868 GCA_051882435.1 Faecalibacterium sp. | reverse complement strand
AACCGAAAAACTTTTCAATCGCAAAACGCATTCGCGTTTTGCAGAGGGTTTTATGATAGCCGGTAGTTGGGCGGGCACCGTTTGCGCGCTCCCGCGCGCGGGGGCTGCGCCCCACAACGGAAACGGGTGGTTCTAGTTTACCCGGTTTTGGCAAAATTACTAAAAAGAATGACGATGGATTAGCAAAGCTGTCAAAGCCTCATCTTGCGGCAGAACGGAAAAAGGGATATAATAAGGCTATCAACAGAGTAAGGCCATGTGCGTTAAGTGCCGCATCAACGGGGAGTTGTGCTGTGGACGAAGGGGTACCCGCGGTGCATGGTCTGCATCCCGCTGCTGCATGGACTTGGGTGCAGGCGGGGCCGTCCGCGCGGCCCGCCTGGATGTGAAACTTGTTGGATTCACGCCCTCCTTTGTGCGGTTTGTCACAAAGGGAGGGCGTTTTTTCGTTCTCCCGCACAGTCTCTTTCAAAAGGAGGACGAAAACGATGAAGCATTCACATTCTTCTGTCCGCACGCTGACCGTTCTGGCGCTGCTCATTGCCATGAGCATCGTATTTTCGCGGGTGTTCAGTATTTCTACTGGATTTTTGCGTTTCAATCTGGGCAGTCTGCCCGTTCTGCTGGCCGCGGTGCTCTATGGCCCGGGGGCAGGCTTTGCGGTGGGCGCCATCGCGGACATCATCGGCGGCGTACTGTCGGGCTATGCCATCAACCTGCTCATCACGCTGGGCGCGGGCGCCATCGGCTTTGTGGCGGGTCTGGCGTGGCAGCGCCTGCCGGAGAACTGGAGCCTGAATCTTCGGCTGGGCTGCGGCGTACTGCTGGGCCATGCGGTCGGTTCCATGGTCATCACCTCGCTGGCGCTGCGCATCTTCTATGGCTATGCGTGGAGCGTGCTGGCCGTACGCATCCCGAATGCGCTCATCCTCAGTGTGGTGAACACAGTCCTGCTGCGTATCCTGCTGGAAAACCGCGCCCTGATGAGCGTTGCAAAGGGCGCGCAGAAACGCTGAAAACCGGGCAACGAAGCCGTGGCATGACCCGGCGGGAAAGGAAGGCGCTTTGTGATGAATTATGAACAGGCGATGGAATACATCCACGCGGTACAGTGGGCGGGCCACAAGCCGGGCCTGACCCGCACCCGCACCCTGCTGGCCGCGCTGGGCGACCCGCACCGGCAGCTCCGGTTCGTGCATGTGGCGGGGACCAACGGCAAGGGCAGCACGGCGGCCATGCTGGCCTCCTGCCTGCATGCGGCAGGGTACCGGGTGGGACTGTACACTTCGCCGTTCATCAACCGCTTTAATGAACGGCTCCAGGTGGACGGGGAGCAGATCCCGGACGAAACGCTGGTGCGGCTGGTGGAGCAGGTGCGCCCGGCGGCGGACGCCATGACCGACGTGCCGACCGAGTTCGAGATCATCACCGCGCTGGGGATGCTGTATTTTGCGCAGGAGCGCTGCGACATCGTGGTGCTGGAGGTGGGGCTTGGCGGGACGCTGGATTCCACCAACGTCATCGAAGCGCCAGAGTGTGCCGTCATCACCGCGCTGGGCATGGACCACGTCCGGGAGCTTGGCCCGACGCTGGGGGATATCGCCGCGGCAAAGGCGGGCATCCTGAAGCTGGGCTGCCCGGCGGTGAGTTACGGCGGTGCGCCCGAAGCGGATGCCGTGCTCGCGGCCCGTGCTGCCGCGCTGGGCGTTCCGCTCACGCAGGTGGATTTTTCCACGCTGCGCATCGAGAGCGGCAGTCTGGACGCAGTGACCTTCTCCTATGACGGCCTCGAGGGGGTGCGCCTTCCGCTCATCGGCAGCTACCAGCCCCGCAATGCGGCGCTGGCGATCACCGTGCTGCGGGTGCTGCGGGGCCGGGGATGGGATATCCCCGAGCAGGCCATCCGCACCGGCCTCGAAACGGTGCGCTGGCCCGGCCGGTTCGAACTGCTGCGGCGTTCGCCCGCCTTTCTGCTGGACGGAAGCCACAATGCCCACGGCATGCGCGCCACCGTGCAGAGCCTGCGGGACCGGTTCCCGGGGCAGAAGTTCGTGTTTCTGGTCAGCATCATGGCGGACAAAGATGTGGACGAGATGCTGGCCCTGCTGGCACCGCTGGCCCGGCAGTTCGTAACGGTGGCGGCCTGTACCCCCCGCGCGATGCCTGCCGGGATGTTGGCGGAGCAGATCCGCGCCCGGGGCTGTGTTGCCGAGGCAGCAGCCTCCATCGAGGCGGGCGTGGCCCGCGCCGTGGAGCTGGGCGGGGATGGCCCCGTCTGCGCGCTGGGCACACTGTATTTTTCCGGTGACGTGCGCCGCGCTTTTGCAGCGCTGTGCGGGGAACAAGCATAATAACCAGAGGGGCTTCGCGGCTGCGAGGCCCTTTTTCCGCCTATATTTCCGCAAAAGAAAAACGGCAGCCCGTGCAGGTTGGGCCGCCGCTTCTCTTGCCTCTTTCGAGGCAGGCAGGGTAAATGATAAGAAGGTAAATGAAGAAAATAGCATGAAATGAAGAAAGAATCGCAAGGGGGACAGAACAGGGAAGGGGAGGAGCCCCGCAGAACAGTTGTATCCATGCCTGCCGCTCTTGTTGGATACAACATATCACTTTTCGGGAAAAATTACAAGCCTTTTTTTGAAAAAAAGCCCCCTAAACGCTGAAAATCCCGGAAATTCAGAGAAACGCACAAATTTGGGAGATTTCTACCAGCAAACTGACGAAGGATGATACAGAGGGCAGAAGAGTGCATCGGCGCAGTATCTCCCCATAGGGCAAACTGAAATCGCAAAGCAATGGTCGCAGAAAAGGAGGGCGCAGCCCCCGCGCGCGGGAGCGCGCAAACGCTTGCTTCCACCTTCCGTCAAACCA
>JBJERT010000340.1:0-2880 GCA_051882435.1 Faecalibacterium sp. | reverse complement strand
GGTTCCTTTTTCTCGAAAAAGGAACAAACCCTCGTCGTTTCTGTGTCATCCCAGCCCGTTTTTGCATAGGCTGTTTGCAAAAGCGAGGTGTTTTGATATGGATGCTAAGAATGATCGTTCGGTCGATTTTTTCCTCGGCGCAACGACGCCTGCCGGGTTCAAGGGATACTTTGAGCAGCTCTGTCAGGAGCCGGGAATGCAGGTCTACCTTATTAAGAGCGGGCCAGGCTGCGGCAAATCCACGATGATGAAGCGTCTGGCTCAGTACGCCAGCGGCCCAGTGGAGCGCATCCACTGTTCCAGCGACCCGGATAGTCTGGATGGCGTAGTCTTTCTGGAGCAAAATGCCGCCATCCTTGACGCCACCGCGCCCCACACTCTGGAACCAAACGCGCCCGGCGCGGACGAGATCGTAGTAAGCCTGTACCACACCATCCATGCGGATGCGCTGCACGCCCACCGCGACGAGGTCAAGGCGCTGTTTGAGCGCAACGCTGCGCTGCGTGGACGCGCCGCACGCTATATTGCCTCCGCCGGGAGCCTGCTTCTGGACAGCCGCCGCGCCGAGGCATGCAGCACCAATTTTGAAAAGGTGCGCCGTTACGTCAAACGGCTGTGCGCACGTTTGCTGCCCCGCACCGACGGCCCGGCTCGGGAGGAGCTGCGCCTGCTCACCGCGCTGACGCCCCAAGGCCCGATGTTCTATCGCAGCACCATCCAGACACTGGCAGACCGCTGCCTTGTATTCCGGGATGAATACGGCGCAGTTTCCCGCCTGCTGCTGGAACTGCTGCGGGCCGAGGCGCTGGCCCGGGGCTATTCCATCATCACCTGTCCCTGCGCCATGCACCCGGAAGACAAGATCGACCATCTTATCATCCCATCGCTGGGGCTGGCATTCCTCACCGACAACAGCTGGCACAGCGTCCAGTTTCCCGGTGCGCAGGTGGTGCGCTGCACCCGTTTTCTGGACCACGACAATCTGTCCAATTATCGTGCACGGCTGCGTTTCAATTATCGCGCCGCTGAGGAACTGATCGAGCAGGCCACCGCTCTGATGGCGCAGGCAAAAAGCTGCCATGACGAGCTGGAGACCTATTACCGTGCTGCGGTGGACTTTGGCGCCGTAGAAGCAGCCACACAGGATTGTGCCATATTGATAGGGCTGGTAAACAGCACACAAGACCAATGAGTCAAATACTCCATTGCATATCGAAGGCGGCACCGGTCAAATCCGGTGCCGCCTTTTCGAGTATAACACAACCGCTTTTGTTTGCACGATACCGGTTCTCTACCATACTCTCCGATACTCGCTGGGACTGACGCCTTCCAGCTTCTTGAACACACGGCTGAAATAATTCAGCTCCCCTACGCCGCATTCCCGGCCGATTTCTTCGATGCTTTTGTCCGTAAACCGAAGCATCCGTTTTGCATGCGTGATCCGCACCTGCTGCAGGTAAGCGACCAGGGTCACGCCGTACCGCTCTTTGAACAGCCGGGCCAGATAATGCTTGTCAATGAAGAATCGACTGGCCACAGACTCCAACGACAGCTTTTCGCTGTAATGCTCATCCAGAAAGGACCTGACGAGAGAAACATCCATCTTCTTCGGTGCGCTGTTGTGAGACTCATAGTGCCAGGAAGATTCCATCAGAAGCGTGAGAAGATCACTCAACCGCCCGTTGATCCGCATATCCCGGATATAATCAGAGGAAGACGCCAGGGCATAGATGTCCGTAAGGATGGCAGCATACTGAGACACATCCGCTCCCTGGATCGCCGGCAAGCCGCCGCGCTCACAGTATTTTGCGTAGATAGCCGGCATCGATGGGCCGTAGAAATGGCACCAACGGAGGGACCATAATCTTTCGCTTGCTGTGCCTCCGGTACTGTGGCTGTACGCTTTCCGGCAATCGATAAAGACCACATCGCCGACTTTCAAATCATACTGCCTTCCTTCATAGGTCAGCGTCCCTTCTCCGTCTTCGACCACAAAGCAAAGGTAAGATTGCAGCTTTTCACGTTTGCTGATATGAGATTTGATGGCTGTCAGATATCCGGCTTCTTGGAGATGAAGCAGCGAGGTCCTGGCAAAGGAGGAAGGCGTATAAAGGATCCGCAAAGACCGGACGGAAGGAGACGGGGTGATAAAGAGGCTGTCCGCATTCATAATAGTTTCATCTTCCCCTCCCGACACCATCACCATCGACTCTTTGCCCCTTATGCAGGAAAGCAGACGTCAGCGCTTCTTTTGATCCTTGCTGCGGGGCGGCGTATCACAACGCTGGTGGCAAGAGGCACAGTTTCCACCGCATCCCTCCCCTTTCCAACCGCCATGCTTCGATACCCACACGACGGCCAGGGCAAATAAAATCACCAGAATCAGCAGCGTAACGATTCCTCGCAGTGTCATAGCATCAAGACCTCGCCTTTTCTTCCCGTAGCGGGAGTTTTTTTCAGTATACACGATTTTACTTCAGAGAGCAAGCGGGTGGACGCAAAGGAATGTTTTCCTCTCCACTAACGCATCCGTAAAAGCCACACAAAAGTTTTTGAAAAAATTTCAAATTAGGGCTTGCGTTTCAGACAAGGCTGTGCTATAATGAGTGCGTTCCAGTTCGGAGGATTAGCTCAGCTGGTTAGAGCACCTGCATCACACGCAGGGGGTCTGGGGTTCGAGTCCCTAATTCTCCACCAAAAGCAAGACCGCTTACTCAAATGAGTAGGCGGTCTTTTTTCGTATCTTCGTACTTTTATTGTTATCGATGAACTGCGCTCTTCTGAATCGTAGAAAGCTGAACGATTTGGGAGGAATCCTTTTCCGTCATTTGTAGCAAGTTTGTGGCAGATTTGCAGCAAAATCTGAGGAAGGACAGAAAA
>JBJERT010000339.1:0-2907 GCA_051882435.1 Faecalibacterium sp. | reverse complement strand
GACATGGAGGGCTGCGACATCGGCCCCGAGACCATGCAGCTGTTCGCGGACGCTGTCAAGGCCTCCAAGACCGTGGTCTGGAACGGCCCCATGGGCGTGTTCGAGAACCCGACTCTGGCCGCTGGCACTCTGGCTGTGGCCAAGGCCATGGCGGAGAGCGACGCTACCACCGTGATCGGCGGCGGCGACAGCGCGGCAGCTGTCCAGCAGATGGGTCTGGGCGACAAGATGACCCACATCTCCACCGGCGGCGGCGCTTCTCTGGAGTATCTGGAGGGCAAGGAGCTGCCCGGCATCGCGGTCATCCAGAACGCATAAGGTTTTTCACAGCATCGCAAACGGGTGCGGCGGCGTTGCGCCGCCGCGCCCTTGTTTTTTGGAAATCAGAGAAAGAGGAGTTTTCACCATGGATAAAGCAAAGCGCAAGGCCATCATCGCCGGCAACTGGAAGATGAACAAGACTGCCACCGAGGCAGACGCCCTGATCGTGGACCTGCTGTCCACCACCGAGTGGGCGAGCTGCGAGGTCGTCATCTGCGTACCCTACACCGATCTGGTGGTGGCCGTGGACAAGTGCAAGGGCACCCAGATCCATGTGGGCGCCGAGAACGTCCACTTTGAGAAGTCCGGCGCCTTTACCGGTGAGATCAGCGCCGATATGCTCAAGGACCTGGGCGTCGAGTATGTCATCGTCGGCCACTCCGAGCGCCGTCAGTACTTCGCTGAGACCGACCAGACCGTCAACAAGCGTGCTCTGGCCGCGCTGAACGCGGGCCTCAAGACCATCATCTGCGTGGGCGAGAGCCTGCAGCAGCGTGAGGAGGGCGTCACCGAGGAACTGGTCCGCATGCAGACCAAGATCGCCCTGCGTGACGTGACCGCCGAGCAGATGGCCAATGTCATCATTGCCTATGAGCCGGTCTGGGCCATTGGCACCGGCAAGACGGCCACTGCTGACCAGGCGCAGGAGGTCTGCGCCCAGATCCGCAAGGTCATTGGCGAGCTGTACGGTGAGGCCGTCGCCGAGGCGACCACCATCCAGTACGGCGGCAGCATGAACGCCAAGAACTGCGAGGAGCTGTTGAGCAAGAAGGACGTGGACGGCGGCCTGATCGGCGGCGCATCCCTCAAGGCGCAGGACTTTGGCGTCATCGTCAAGGCAGCTTCCGAGGGCTGATTTCCCCCCCTGGAACAAATTCGTTGACCCAGCGCCCGGCTGCGCCGTTTCCAAGCGCTGAAGCCGGGCGCATTTTTCAGCGCGGCGGCGGGGGAGGGAAAGCCCCTGCGCTGCGCCATCGTAGAACAAAAAGGAGATGCTATTATGTCCAAGAGACCTGTTCTTCTCTGCATTCTGGACGGCTTTGGCTGGGTGCCGGACCAGACCCGCGGCAACGCCATTGCTGCCGCCAAGACCCCCTATATCGATAACCTGATGGCGACCTGCCCTCACACCACCATCGGTGCCTCCGGCATGTGTGTCGGCCTGCCCGACGGCCAGATGGGCAACTCTGAGGTCGGCCACACCAACATGGGCGCGGGCCGCATCGTCTATCAGCAGCTCACCCTGATCTCCAAGTCCATCCAGGACGGCGAGATGCTCAAGAACCCGGTTCTGGTCAAGAACATGAAGGCCGCGATCGACGCGGGCAAGGCCATCCATCTGATGGGCCTGGTGGGCACCGGCGGTGTCCACAGCCATGCGGAGCACTGGTTCGGTGTTCTGGATATGGCCAAGCACATGGGCGCGGACAAAGTCTATCTGCACTGCATCATGGACGGCCGCGACACCGATCCCCACGACGGCAAGGGATTCCTGGCGGACCTGCAGGCTAAGCTGGATGAGCTGGGTGTGGGCCAGATCGCCACTGTGACCGGCCGCTACTACGCGATGGACCGCGATAACAACTGGGACCGTGAGGAGAAGGCTTATGCCGCGTTCGTCTATGGCGAGGGCAACCACGCCGCCAATGCGCAGGAGGCCATCGAGGCATCCTATGCGGCGGATGTGACCGACGAGTTCGTCCTGCCCTGTGTCACCTGTGAGGGCGGCCGCGTCGAGGACGGCGATACCGTGATCTTCATGAACTTCCGCCCCGACCGTGCCCGCCAGATGACCCGTATTTTCTGCGACGATGCCTTTACTGGCTTTGAGCGCCGCGGCGGTCGCAAGCAGGTGAATTATGTGTGCATGGCGCAGTATGATGCCACCATGCCCAACTGCGAGGTGGCATATCCGCCGGTGGATCTGAACAACGTCATGGGCGAGTATCTGGCCAAGCTGGGCAAGACTCAGCTCCGCATCGCCGAGACGGAGAAGTATGCACACGTTACGTTCTTCTTCAACGGTGGCCGTGAGGCACCCTTTGAGGGCGAGGACCGCTGCGTGATCCCCAGCCCGAAGGTGGCGACCTACGATCTCAAGCCCGAGATGAGCGCCCCTGAGGTCGCTGAAGAGTGCGTCAAGCGCATCGAGAGCGGTAAGTATGATGTGATCATCCTGAACTTTGCCAACTGCGATATGGTCGGCCACACGGGTGTGTTCGAGGCTGCTGTCAAGGCTGTCGAGGCTGTGGACGTCTGCGCAGGCAAGGTCATTGATGCAGTTCTGGCGGCGGGCGGCGCGGCCATCCTGACCGCAGACCACGGCAACGCCGACAAGATGCTGAACGAGGATGACACCCCCTTTACTGCACACACCACGAACGTGGTGCCCTGCGTGGTCATTGGAGCGGGCGACGTCAAGCTGCGCGAGGGCGGCGTCCTGTCCGACCTCGTCCCCACCATGCTGGAGATCATGGAGGTGCCCCAGCCCTCTGAGATGACCGGCAAGAGCCTGATCGTCAAGTAAGAGAAAACGAAAGAACGTCAAAACTGCCGGGTGAGCGGTGGTTTTGACGTTCTTTTTTT
>JBJERT010000338.1:0-2930 GCA_051882435.1 Faecalibacterium sp. | reverse complement strand
TTGGTAATACGGAGCATATTGTCCACCCTGGGGTCAACGCCGCCGGCTCGGATAGCCTCGGCTCGTTCCGCAAGCCCCCGCACCATTTCCTGCTGAAGCTCTGACGGCTGAATGACCTCCGTGTGGAAGTTGGCCTTTGGCACCGGCAGTTTCAGCATATCCGCTGTCTGAATGTCCGCCACCTGCTTGAAAGTGGCCATCAGTTCGGGCAGATTGAAGAACTTGGCAAACCGCGTCTTGGCCCGGTAGCCGCTGCCCTCCGGCGACAGCTCAATGGCGGTGATGGTTTCTCCGAAGTCACTGGCCCAATCGTCAAAGTGGATCAGGCCCATCTCCTGGAGGGTATCATACTGCAAATACCGCTGGATCGTGTAAAGCTCCACCATACTGTTGCTGATGGGTGTGCCGGTGGCAAAGATGACGCCCCGGCCCCCGGTGATCTCGTCCAGATACCTGCACTTCATAAAGAGGTCGGAGGACTTCTGCGCTTCGGTCTGGGCGATGCCGCCCACATTCCGCATTTTGGTCGCCAGAAAGAGGTTCTTGAAATAATGGCTCTCGTCCACGAATACCCGGTCAACACCCAATTCCTCAAAGGTCACAAGGTCGTCCTTGCGGCTCTGGTCGTTGAGCCGTTCCAGCTTCGCCTCCAGCGATTTTCGGGTGCGTTCCAACTGCTTGACCGTGTACCGTTCCGCTTTGGCGGACTTGGCTTCCTCAATGCCGAACATGATCTCGTCGATCTGCTGCTGTAAGATGGCAGCCTGCCGTTCTGCCGACATGGGGATTTTCTCAAACTGCGAGTGACCGATGATAACGGCGTCATAGTCGCCGGTGGCGATACGGGCGCAGAATTTCTTGCGGTTCTGGGTTTCAAAGTCCTTTTTGGTCGCCACAAGGATATTGGCGGAGGGGTATAGCTGGAGCCATTCCGCCGCCCACTGTTCTGTGATGTGATTCGGCACCACGATCAGCGATTTGGTGCAAAGCCCCAGCCGCTTCATCTCCATAGCGGCTGCCACCATTTCAAAGGTCTTGCCCGCGCCTACCTCATGGGCAAGCAGGGTATTCCCGCCGTACATGATATGGGCGATAGCGTTGACCTGATGGGGCCGCAGGGTGATCTCCGGGTTCATGCCCGAAAAGCGGATATGACTGCCGTCATACTCACGGGGCCGGATGGAATTAAAGGTTTCGTTGTAGATGCGGCACAGCCGTTCCCGCCGGTCAATGTCTTTCCAGATCCATTCGGAGAATTTCTGCTTGATCAGCTCCTGCCGATCCTGGGCAATGGCGGTTTCCTTTTTGTTGAGAACCGGCTTTTTGTTGCCGTTTTCGTCCTCCACATAATCAAACACACGCACATCCCGCTGGTTTAAGGTCTGCTCCAGAATCTGATAGGCGTTCATGCGCTTGGTGCCGTAGGTGGTCAGGGTTTTGATATTGCCCCTGTCGGCGTTTTTCTCGGTGATGGCCCACTGGCCGGTAGCGCCGGAGCGCAGGATTTTGATGCGGCTTCCTGCGTAATAGCTGGTGCCGAAGGTCTCCACCATGAATTTTTGGTAGACATCTATGGGTATCCAGTTGGCACCGATACGGACGCCGATCTCAGCGGCGGTCAGGTCTACCGGCTGCACCGCTTCCAGCGCCTCAATGTTTTTGGCAATCAGAGGTTTCTTTTCAGCCGGTAATACCTCGTAAAGCGCCTTGGCCATTCGGAGCTTGCGGCGCACATTGCCGGAGAGGTATTCATCGGCGGCTACAAAGGGGAATTGCTCCACCTGCACAAAGGCTTTGGGTATGGCGGCGGCTTCCTCGGCGCACTGAATATCCCGGAAAATAACACCGGACAGGTCAGCGGCCAGTTCTTCCTCGCTTTTCCCGGACAGCTCCGCCATATATTCCATATCCACCCGCGCTTTTTCGGAGATGGATACGGCAAGGGCTTCGCTGGCGGTGTCCACGCTGGTAACGGCTTCATGGGGGCGGATCGTGCGCTTGGTGAACATATCCGCCTTGCGTTTGAGGTTGCCTTCCTCGTCCAGTACCTCCAGAGAACACAGCAGGCAATAGCTGGAGTCCTCGCCAAAGGCAAGGCTGTTGCCCCGGCTGGAAAGCAGGCCGTACTTTTTCGTGTAATCGTCATACAGACGGTTCAGCTCCGCCTGCTCTTTCTGAATATCCTCGTCCGGGTAGCCCTCGGTCTGATACTCGATCAGCCGGCGGACACACTCCCGGATGGCGATCATGCCCCGGATACGGTTTTCAGCGGTGACGGATACCTCTATCGGGTGCATACGGGAATTTTCCCGGTAATACACCTTGCCGTCCACAAGGCAAAAACTGAAATTACGCACTGCAGGGTCTGCGGGGATCGAGCGATCTTCCTCCTCGTCCAGTTCCTCCACCTCATAATCGGTGATCTGCGCATGGAGGTTCTGCACAGCTTCGGAAAGCAGCTCGGACAGGTCTGCGTCCTCATAGGCCCGGCAGGTGCTGTCCATGCCGAACCGGGTGGATTCCATGACCATATCGCCCAGCACCATTTCCGGGTGCTGCACAAAATAGCGGTTCATGCGGATGCCGTTCTCATCGGTGTCCAGATGCACCCAATCCGGCTCGATGTCCGTCATGCGGTCACGCTTTTGCAGGAAGATAATGTCGCTGGTGACTTCGGTTCCGGCGTTGGCCTTAAACGCATTGTTGGGCAGTCGGATAGCCCCGATCAGGTCGGCCCGCTGTGCCAGGTACTTGCGGACAGCGGAGTTTTCCTTGTCCATCGTACCCTTGGAGGTGATGAACGCGATCACGCCGCCCGGACGCACCTTATCCAGCGTCTTTCCAAAGAAATAATCGTGGATCAGCCAGTGGTTCTTGTCGTATTTCTTATCCCGCACCTTGAAATCGCCAAACGGCACATTGCCGATGGC
>JBJERT010000337.1:0-2943 GCA_051882435.1 Faecalibacterium sp. | reverse complement strand
GGCTGCTGGTGGAGCAGCAGGCACCACTCTTTCCGTTATCGCTTCACGATACCGACTTTCTCAAGGAGAGAGGTATACAAACGACTCCAACAGAAAATCGGCCCACACGATGTGCAGGCCGATCGATAAACTTTTTTGCAAAAGAACGCTTTATACGGCAGTTTCTCCCGGAGCAACGGGTTCATTTTCTTCTTCCAGCTCCTCGCCCTTTCCGGCATCGAGGTCCTCGCGGTAGTTCTCGCAATGGGCTTCCGTGGACATTTCCTCTGCCGTCCACTGGAACTGGGCCGGGCTGTTGAGCTGCAAGTAACACTCCCAGCCGTCGTTGTCGCTGCTCACTCTGAGGCGGTCGGGGCAGAGAGAAGCGGCGTTCAGCGCATCCACAAGACGGCGGCAATCCGCGCCGAAGGTCTCCGCATCCGTATAGGGACCGCGCAGTCCGATCTCCAGATAAGTGTAGCTGCATGCCTTTGCCTCTGCCACTGTTTCCGGCATCTCTGCGCCATAGTTCCGGTCAAAATATCCGTTCAGGTCCCGGATACGGATCTGTGGGACGGATTTTTCAAGAGCCTCACAGGTTTGGGACTCATACGCGCGGCTGAGGATATTCATCTGCGTACTTTTTGCGGGGTCCACCTCCTCCCAGAACAGGGGCAGCAGGGTCAGGCCGAAACACACCGTCATCAAAATCAGGCTGGAAAATACCGCGAGGAAATCATATTTCCAGCGTTCCGGCCGTGCGGCGAAATACAGCACCTCACCGCCCAGCAGGATCAGACCCGCTGCGGGAGCGATCTTCAGCACCAGCGCCGCGTTGAAACCGGGGAAGAAATAATAGAGCAGAAAGAACACGCCTGCCGCGATCAGGCAGACCCCCATCGTAACGGTCCCCACCCGCCGCCGGGGCATCTCAGCGGCGTGGGGAGCATTGGCTGCATGGAGCTTCCGGGAAGATCCAGCCGGTTCCTGCGGGCGTTTTTCCGGTTCAGTCATGATCATTTTCCTCCGTAACAGCGTTTTCTTCCGGCAAGTCCGCGCGCACGGGCAGGATCGCCGACGGCTCCGGCGTCTCCGCGCCGTATTCGCAGAGATCCTCCGGCGGCACATCTTTGGAAGAAGCCTTGTGACTGTCCCGGGGACCGCGCACGAGCCACACGCCGCAGACTACCAGAGCCGCACACACCACGACCTCCGGCAGCGAATCCAGTACGCGATACAGCGCACTGAACACCGCGCTGTTTTTGCCCAGCTTCCAGAACAGTTCGCCTAACGTCTGCATGATAACGCTCTGATAGAACACCATCACGCCCAGCGCGATGAGCGCCCAGCCCAGCAGCTTGTGGCTCTCCTTCAGGAGCTGCCGCATACGGCGATCCTCCGGGTCAAGATGGATGAGGTAATCATCCTCTGGCGCAGTATCGGTGGAGAGCTGCGCACGGAGATTGAAGGTATCGAAAAAGCTGTACATCCACACGATAAGGCTGGGCAGACCCAGAGGGCCAAGGAAAAAGCCCATGCACAGCAGGCAGAACATCGTAACCAGCGACAGGCCGCGCTTCATATAGCCCTGGTACATCTGCCCTGCACCGGGGACAAAAGCGAACAAAAAGGTCAGGATTCCGTTTTTCATCATGGTTCAGTCCTCATTTCGGAAAAAATCAAGCAGGCTGTGGCCCGGTTCGGAAGGCTCGTCAGACTGCGGTACGGTCGGATCAGAGAGGAACGGCAGCGGCGACCAGCGGCGCGGGCAGTTCGCTTCCGCTCCATCGCGGTCTTTCTGCTCCCTTCCCAGCGCGCCGGTGAGCCTGTAATAGAACGAGTTCTCCCGTTTCTCCTGCGGGCTTTGCGGTTCCGTGTATTCCACATGGTCGCCGGGCGGTGTCCACAGGCTGAGTGAAACTTTGTGGTCCATCAGGGCGTTCAGCGCGTCGCTGCGCCACATGGTCAGCGCAATGACCGCCGCTACGCCCGCCACAGCGGCACGGCCATAGGTATTCTGCATCACCCGCGCCCAGATGCTTTGCATCACCGGGCGGCGCACACTGCGAGGCGGAGCTTTCAGAATATCTTCCGTCAGCAGAGCCGTATAGCGGTCCATACAGCGGTCACAATAGGCCAGATGCTCGGCAGCCTCCAGCCGTCCCAGCTCATCCAGCCTGCCCTCCACAATGGCACTCAGGCCCTCGTCGCTCAGGCATCCATCCTCTCGAAACAGCTCCATTTCTCAGTCCCTCCTTCCTGCGGCGAATGCCACGGCCTGCTCCTGCTGGCAGAGCTGCTGCGCCAGCAGTCTGCGGCCCCGGTAGACCTGCGCCTCCACGGTCTTTTGCGGCCGCCCGCACAGACGCGCTGCCTCCGCAGCGGTGTGCTGTTCCAGCAGCACCAGGCGGCAGGGCGTCCGGTATGGCTCGCGCAGGGCCAGGATCATCCGGGTCAGCTCCTCCTCGCCCATGGCGTCCAGAACCTGCTGCTCCGGGTCGGAGCCGGGCGGTGCGCCCTCCAGCGCCAGCACCTCGTCGCCGGGCGTGTTCACCTTTCGCACCCAGGCGCTGCGCAGATAGTCCTTGGCTTTGTTGGCCGCAATGCGGGCCAGCCACTGTTTTTCAAAGCCGGGCGGGCATCGGTCGATGGCGCGCCACGCCGCAAGAAAGGTCTCCTGTGCAAGGTCCTGTGCCTCGTCCTCATCCTGCACGAGCTGGCGGCAGACCGTGTAGACAAGATTCTGATACTTCTGCACCAACGTGTTAAATTCCAGTGTGGTCAACCGCCCGCCTCCTTTCCTGCCGGGGCCGCGGCCTGTATCGCCGTGCCTCTCTATCCTGTAAAACGAAGCCAGGCGGCGGTTTCCTGCAAACTCGCAAAAAAATTTTTCTTTCCGGCCCGTTTATGATACAATACAGTGAAAGATCAAGGGCGCAGCCCCCGCGCGCGGGAGCGCGCAAA
>JBJERT010000336.1:1375-2943 GCA_051882435.1 Faecalibacterium sp. | reverse complement strand
TGGATGCGGCCGTCGCCGATCAGACGCTCCAGCGTCATGCGGGCGACCTCGCGGCGGGTCTGGTCAAAGGAGGACAGGGTGATGGCCTCCGGGGTATCGTCGATGATGAGGTCCACGCCGGTGGCCGTCTCGAGGGCGCGGATATTGCGGCCCTCGCGGCCGATGATGCGGCCTTTCATTTCATCACTGGGCAGCGGCACGACGCTGACCGTCGTCTCGCTGCAATGGTCTGCGGCGCAGCGGCTCACGGCCTGGCCGATCATATTGCGGGCGATGGTCTCGCAGTTCTCCTTGAGGTCGGTCTCATAGGCGGCCACACGGATCGCCTTTTCGTGGGTCAGTTCCTCGTCCATTTTGTGCAGCAGCACCTCACGGGCGTCCTCCTGACTCAAACCGGCCAGCGTTTCCAGCCGCTCCATCTCCTTGGCGCGCAGGGCGTCGATCTCGGCCAGATGCTCCTCGGCCTCCGCCATGCGCTTTTTCAGATCCTCCTCGCGGCGCTCCAGCGCCTCGGTCTTGCGGTCCAGCGCGGTCTCTTTCTGGTCGATGCGGTTTTCCTGGCGGCTGATCTCGGCGCGGCGCTGCTTGATCTCGCGGTCCGCCTCAGCCTTCTGGGCATCCACTTCCGCTTTCAGGCGGAACGCCTCGTCTTTTGCTTCCAAAATGGCTTCTTTTCGTTTCTGGTCTGCGGTCTTGATCGCTTCGTTCACCAGCCGGGTCGCCTCGGCCTCGGCGCTGCCGATCTGTGCTTCGGCGGTCTGCTTGCGGCGTTGATAGCCAAAATAAGACCCGCCCCCAAAACCGGCAGCAACAGCGACGATCAGGACCACGATCCACAGTGCTGTGGGCATCGTGTTCACTCTCCTCAATTCAAAATCATCATGCTGGAGATGCTGCGGTCAGGGCGCGGGGCCAAAACGTATCCACGAGCTTTCAAAACAAAGAGACAACACCCATACCCGCGCAGAACAAGCCCGTGCGGGATGAGATGCAGCTTTTTCAATTTACAGTTCTTTCCTATAGAAAAGGGCGGATGCCGCCCTATTATGAGATACGGGCGCGGAGTCCCCTGAACGCAGCGTCAAGGATTCCATACTACATTTATATTACGAAACATTTCACCGGTTGTCAAGGGAGAAGCGCGTTCCGGGAGCGATTTTTTTGCCGAAAATGGAACATCATTCCAGATACATCCGACGCAGCCGCATGAGGCGGGCGGGGGTCAGGCCATATTCCGCTTCCAGATAGGCTTCGGCGCTGCCATATTTTTCGCGCAGCGTTTTCAGCAGGAAAGGCGCTATCTCCGGGTCCACGCCCACGACGCCGCGATAGAACCCTTCACAGGAGGGGTCCGCGGCGATCTGCGCCGCGTGAGCGCTGAGAAGCGAATCGATCTGTTCCTGATAGCAGTCGTTGGTGCGGGCGTAGTCGGCGCAGATCGTCTCATCCGAGGCGCCCAGTGCCAGCAGAATGAGCACGGCAGCCGTTCCGGTGCGGTCCTTGCCCGCGGAACAGTGGAACAGGATGGGGGTCTCGCCCGCTTCCAGCGCACGGAACAGCTCCTTGAA
>JBJERT010000336.1:0-1275 GCA_051882435.1 Faecalibacterium sp. | reverse complement strand
TCCAGCCGGGCGCGGTCCTCGGGGCTGGACAGCCCCGCCGTGGGGATGCCGCGATAGATCTGGCCCCAGCGGACGTGCTTGCCCTCGTCAGCCTCATAGCCGCCCAGCTCGCGGAAGTTATGCCCGCCCGCAAAGGACAGCTCCGTGCCGGGCGCGGGATGCGCCGGGACCGGGGCCGCAGAACGGGCCGCGGCGCTGGAGAGCACCGGAAAATTATAAAACGGTTTGGCCGGGCGGCCGCGGCGCGGCGGCAGCGAGGACGCGCCGCCCAGCACCTCCATGAGATAGCTGCGCAGCAGGTCCACATAGGCGGAGCTGTGGTCACGGCGCTGCACCATCGAGACGCACAGCGGCGGCAGGTCCTCCAGCAGCACGTCCCGCACACGGTCCAGTTCCCGGCGCGCGCCCGGTTCATAGCGGGTCAGGCAGGTGCAGAGCTGTTCCTGCACAAGATAATACGCCTGGTAGAAGCTGGGGCCGACCTCGGCATTGGGGGCAAAGCCCGCCTGCGCGCAGGCCGACCACAGCGGCGCGAACAGGTCCTGACGCAGGCCGGGCAGCAGCACACGCTGGCCCCGCAGCTCGGCGATGGGGACGCTCTCTTTTTCCCAAAAGGCATGGCCGCGGGGCACCAGCAGGCAGGCGGGGTCTGCCCGCAGGGTGGTGCGGGCCAGCGACGCGGCGGCACATCCCAGATCCATGACCAGGCCCGCATCCAGGATGCCATTTTCCACGCCATCGGCCACGGCGTCGGTCTCCATGAGCCGGAAACGCATCTCGATATGGGGATACTGCTGGCGGAATTTATCCAGCTGGGTCTCCAGCCCGGGCAGGTAATCCGGCACCAGCGAGACGCTGATGCCAATGACCACCGGCTGGGCAGACTGGATCTCGGCCTTGAGTGCGGCCTGCATCTGCTGGAACTGCTCTACCACCGGCGCGGCGTGGCGCTGGAGACTGGCACCCCGGTCCGTGAGGGTCAGCTTGTGATGCGCGCTGGCGAACAGCGGCCCGCACAGCTCGGCTTCCAGCGCAGCGATGCTCTGGCGCAGCGCCTGCCGGGACAAAAACAATCGCTGGGCGGCACGGGTATAATTCATTTCTTCGCACAAGACCAGAAAATAGTGCAGTTGGCGGATATCCATGTAAACCCTCCTGACCCGGCAGCGTTCTGCATCCTGCCGGGTCCCTTCTTATCTCACGGTTCGCGTATCGAGCGAGGTTTTTTGTTCCTTTTTCGAGAAAAAGGAACCGAAAAAGCTTTTTACTGCGCCC
>JBJERT010000335.1:0-2944 GCA_051882435.1 Faecalibacterium sp. | reverse complement strand
GCTTTCTGACCACGGCCTGCCACAACTTCCGCCTGCCCTTTGATGAGCAGGTGCTTTTATATGCTCAGCGCCCGGACGCTACCGCCGTCCTGCCGATTGAGGGTAAAAACGGCTGGAATAAGCGTTTCGGGCGTTGGGTCAATCGTGGGGCAACCGGCATTGCCGTCTTTGACGGAGATGCTGTCGGACGCTCCCGGCTCAAATACTACTTTGACATTTCTGATACCCACGAAAGCCGGTTCGCACGGCCTGTGCCGATCTGGACAATGCGCCCGGAATATGAGCCTGCCGTTATTGAGGCTCTGGAAAACAGCTTCGGAGAGCTGGAAGATAAGACCGACCTTGCGGCGGCGCTGCTGTCTGCGGCAAAAAATGCCGTTGAAGATAATATGCCCGACTACCTCACGGAGCTGAAATACTACAAGGAAAACAGCTTTTTGGAGGAACTGGACGACCTGAACATTGAGGTAGAATACCGCAGGGCGCTGGAAAACAGCATTGGCTATATGCTGCTGGCCCGCTGTGGGATTGACCCCGCAGGGTATTTTACCGACGATGATTTCCGGGATGTTGTGGATTTCAGTACCCCGGAAACCTTAAATGCCCTCGGCACAGCCACCGGGGATATTGGGCAGATGTGCCTTTCTGCCGTTTCCCGCACGGCGCTTACGCTGCAAAGACAGGCTGAAAGAGAAACTCGCACATTTGCAGAAAAATCGACAATCCAGTATCCTGATGCTGAGAAGAAAACGACAACGCCTGAAAGGAGCGAAACCTATGAGCGAACTGACATACACGATGCAGGGCGGCTACCGGCTGCCGAATCTGCTTCCGCCCCAGGAGCCGGAAATGCACCTTGGGAAATACGCATTGCTGCGGAGGACATACCTGAAACAGCACCGCAGAGTGACCTTCACGAACCTGCTGACATCGGGCAGGCTGAACCAGCACCTGATGGAGATCGAGCAGGCGGCCCTCTCCCGGATGGAACTGCTGACCAGCCAGATGGCGAAAGCCGAGGGCGTGACGGAGGAACTGAAAGCCAGCGACCCGATGAAGTGGACGGGGCTGATGAACAACATCCGGCACGCAGCGGAGGAGACAGTCCTGAACGAGCTGATTTACAACTAACAGAACAGGAACCGGAGGCGGACAGCGCAGAGCTGCCCGCCTTTTTAGATGACAAGCTGATTATGGCCATCATCTCCAACAAGGACGATGACCTCAAATACAAGAAACAGCAGATCGAACTGTATTTCTCCATTCACCCGGAGGAAGCTGACCGGGCCGAGTATCTGAAATCGGCCTACCAGGACAGATACACGGAAATTCTGGTGGATGGAGTGCGTGTGGGTTATAAGCCCCAAGAGGACGGACTTCTGATGTGGGAGGGCGCATATCTCTCCCGTACCAGCGAGTCCGTTTTTTCATGGGGCGTTGTTGCCGGATGGACGGCCCAGCTCATTGACAAAAAGGAATACTTCATCAACACCAAAATCACGCCGCCGAAGAACTACGACAGCCAGCAGTTATCTCTATTTGACTTTTCGGACTTCAATGCTCCGGTACAGGAAGAAAGCGAACAGCTTTCTTTTATGCCGCACTCCCAGCTTCCCCAGCAGGTCATTGACGAAGCGCTTTGTATCGGCGCAAACGACAAAAACAGCCGTCTGATTATTTGCGCTTACTTTATGAAAGACCATACGCCGGAGGAAAATGCCGCTTTTCTTGCGAAGCACTACGGAACCAATGGTGCAGGTTTTTATATCAACGAGCGCAAGTATTCCATTTGGTATGGGGAAGAAGGTATCCGCATTTCTGACGGTGAATCTGCCCAGCGACGTTATGCCACCCTGCTGACATGGGAACAGGCTGCAAGGCGTATCCGGGAGCTTCTGGATTTGGGGCGCTATATGCCGCAGAGTGAGCTTGACCGTGTAGTGGAGTATGAGCGAAAGACACTTGCGGAAAGCCTTGCTTTGACTGCCAGAGATTTTTCGGAGGAAGCCAGGGACGCGGGCTATGCACCTACCCTCCGCCTTGCCCTGTCTGCCAAAGGCGGATTCCCGGAGATTGAACAGCAGATTTCGGAATTACTGAAAGACCCGGATATGCTGCAAAGGATCACTGAGGAATGGGGCGAGTTTGTCGCAGCCCATGAGCAGAACCGGAACCTGATGCGCTTCGGTTACAACCGTCCGAAAGAACTGCTGCAGAAACTTACCGATCTCCAGCGAGAGCCTGTCACCTTTACCGCCGCCGAGGATTACAATCCCCAGCGGCGTTTCTTTATCTCCATGGACGAGATCGACAAGGTGCTTCGCGGAGGCGGTGAGGATTACCGGCTTGCTGTATATTCCTTTTTCGTCAATCATCCCGATCAGAAAGACCGGGAGAAGTACCTGAAAAATTATCATGGCGAATACAGCGGTTATCACGGTGGAAATGACAACCGCACCTATACGAGCAAAGGTCTGTCATTCAGCCACGGCGACCTGACACAGCCCTATGCAAAAGTAGAGCTGAAATGGAGCGTTATTGTAAAGCGCATTGATGTTCTGATGTCTCAGGACAGATTTCTTTCTGATAAAGACCGTGAAGCAATGGCAGGCTATGAAATCAGGCAGCTTGCCAGAAGTATCCACAGTTTCTTTATAGATGCCCCGGAACTGTATCCACGGCCTTATCAGGCCAATGCTATTGCGGACTATTGGGAGGGTGTTCAGGAGGTTGCCGGGCAGCTTACCGATCCGGCCCGTGTTGAGGAAATCTATCAAATGATGCTGCCGCTGTGGGAAGGAACCCCGCAGGATGACCGGCATTATCAGAGCCGCAAAACAGGTCTGGAGAATATGCAGGCATACCGGGCTGGCACTTACTCCGTGTTCAACCGGGCGCAGACGCTCCGGCCTCTTTCCTCCGGCGCAGAAACAACGGCGGCGGA
>JBJERT010000334.1:0-2957 GCA_051882435.1 Faecalibacterium sp. | reverse complement strand
CGCACCCTGTGCTCCCCGCCGGATTGCACATTGACAATGTATCCAAGTTCTGTTAAACTAGAAACAGTTTCACAGTTTTTTCCGGGATTGTTGGTTTTTCCCGGCGATTCTGCACGAAGAAAGAGAGGCTGTTTTTATGGAACATTCCACCAGTCAGATGCCGCAGGCGCGGCGAGAAAACGTTTCGCCGCCCAAAATCTTTCACTGGAACGACAACTGGCGCGCCGAGCTGCGGGATTTCATCATCCGCGGCTCCGGGCTGCTGGAGGTACTGCTGGCGGGGCTGGTGCTGATCGGGCTTCTGCTCAGCGTTGTGCCTCTCATCCGCTGGATGCCCGGGTTGCTGATGGATGGCAACGACGCTGAGATCCGCACCTTCCTTGAGAGGTCCCTGGATATCGTCATCGGCATCGAGTTCATCAAGATGCTGGCGAAGCACAGTCCCGGCAGCAGTCTGGAAGTTCTGCTGTACGCCATTGCACGCCATATGGTGGTTGGTCACGATTCCGCTATCGAGAACCTGCTGAGCGTGGGCGCCATTGCGCTGATCTTTATCGTGCGCAAATTCCTGTTCGTTCCTTCCTTTGGCGCGCATCTGCCCACCGGCCAGCCTGCCCCGGACCTTACCCCTGCTGAAAGCGGTATCCCGGTGGAAAGCGAAGAGGAGCCGGAAGAAGAGGACGAGCCGGAGGAAGAAGAACCTGAGGAGGAATCTCCCTCCCCCGAAGAGGACGACGAGGACGATGTAGGCGAGTTGGAGATCCATACCTGAAAAAATCATAAAAACAGGACCCGGTCCGCCAGGGCTGCCAGATGGCAGTTGCCCTGTGGACCGGGTCCTTTTGACGTTAAAAATTATTTCTTCTGCTTTTTGGGGCCGAAGAAGCGATACTCCTTGCCCTCGCGGATACGCTGGATATTGGCGCGGTGCATATAGACGACCATGCCTCCGATGATCGCCGCGCCCACGACACAGACAATAAGGTCATGCATCGGAAGGCCGCGGACAAGGCCATAGATCAGCGTGAGCACCGGATAGAGCGCCGCCATGGTGATGCTGCCCAGCGAGACCATACCAGTGGGCAGCAGGCAAAGCAGAAAAATAGCGGTCAGGAATGGGATCAGGACAGGCTGTATCGCCAGGATCGCACCGCCCGCCGTCAGTACGCCCTTGCCGCCTTTGAACCCGAAATACAGCGGCTTCAAGTGGCCGATCACCGCCAGGATCGCGGCAAGGTAGACGCCAAGGTACTGCGAAACGACCGCATCCGCCGGCAGAAGCTGGAACAGCCAGCGGCCGATGCAGACCGCCAGCACACCCTTGAGCACGTCGCCCGCTGCCGTCAGAGCCGCGGCCTTTTTGCCATAGGTGCGCAGCATATTGGTCATGCCCGCCGCACCGCTGCCATGCGTCCGCACGTCATCATGGTACAGCAGGCGGCTGACCAGGATACCAGTATCGATGCTGCCCAGCAGATATGCCTGTACCGCGGTCAGCAGTACGATCAAAACCGTTTTTACCATAAAAAATTCCCCCTCTGTCGCTGTGGATCAGACGTCTTTGGCGCGCACGTCGCCCGTGCCGCGCTCCCGGACTACCAGACGGATGGGCGTGTGCTCCAACCCGAAGCTCTCACGGATCTGGTTGATGAGATAGCGCTGATAGCTGAAATGGAACAGATGCTTCGCGTTGACAAAGGCCACGAAGGTGGGCGGGCGGGTGGAGGCCTGGGTCAGGTAGAAGATCTTCAGGCGGCGTCCTTTGTCGCTGGGCGGCTGCATACGGGCCGTTGCACGGGCCAGCATCTCGTTCAGCACACCGGTGGGCACACGCGCACCGTTCTGGCTGTCCACCTCGCGGATCAGCTGCATCAGCTTGTTCACATTGTAGCCGGTCTTGGCCGAGATGAAGATGATGGGAGCGTAGTTCATGAAGCTGAAATCCTCGGCATAGCCGCGGCGCTGAAGCTCCATGGTGTTGGTCTCCTTGCCTTCCACCGCGTCCCACTTGTTGACCACGATGATGCAGGCTTTGCCCTGCTCATGAGCATAGCCCGCCACCTTGCTGTCCTGCTCCGTAAAGCCCACGGTCGCATCCACGAGGATGAGCGCAACGCGGCTGCGCTCCACCGCTGCCAGCGCGCGCACGACCATATAGCGTTCCAGATCTTCCGAGATATTGCTGCGCTTGCGCAGGCCCGCCGTATCGGTGAAAATGAATTTGCCATAGGCATTGTCCACCGGGGTGTCGATGGCGTCGCGGGTCGTTCCCGCCTCGTCCGCCACGATCATGCGATTCTCGCCCAGGATCCGGTTGGTCAGGCTGGACTTGCCCACATTGGGGCGGCCGATGATCGCCACCGGGATGCGGTCCTCCTCCACCACGGTCTCGCTGAAGTCCAGATGCGCACAAACCGCATCCAGCAGGTCGCCGGTACCGTGACCATGGACCGACGAAATGGGCAGAAGCTCATCAAAGCCAAGGTTATAGAACTCATACAGCTCCGCCGGAGGGTCGCCGATGTTATCGCACTTGTTCACGGCGAGGATCACCGGTTTGTGGCTGCGGCGCAGCATGTGCGCCACGTCCTCGTCCGAGGCGGTCAGGCCGGAGCGAACATCCACCACCATCACGATACAGTCCGCTGTATCAATGGCGATCTGGGCCTGCTCACGCATATGCGCCAGAATGCCCTCCGTGGCCTTCGGCTCGATGCCGCCGGTATCCACCAGCAGAAGTTCGTGGCCGTTCCACTCGCAGGGCGCAAAAATGCGGTCGCGCGTGATGCCCGGCGTATCCTCTACGATGGCCAGACGCTGGCCGCACAATTTATTGAACAGGGTGGACTTGCCCACATTGGGGCGGCCCACCACTGCTACGATCGGTTTGCTCATGGGGGTTCCTCCTTTCCGAAAAAGGGGCTTCGGGAATGTTCTTTTTGTTCCTTTTTGAAAAA
>JBJERT010000333.1:0-2963 GCA_051882435.1 Faecalibacterium sp. | reverse complement strand
GTTTCGCGGGCGATGATCTTGCCGCCGATGGCCGCCTGCACCGGGATCTCGAACAGCGTGCGGGGGATGTTGTCCCGCAGCTTTTCGCAGATGCGCCGCCCCTTGGAATAAGCGTTGTCCCGGAACACGATCATGGACAGGGCGTCCACCGGGTCGCCGTTCAGCAGGAAATCCAGCTTGACCAGATCGCTGGAGCGATACTCCTTGAACTCATAGTCATAGCTGGCGTAGCCGCGGCTGCGGCTCTTGATGGCGTCGAAGAAATCATAGACGATCTCGCCCAGCGGCAACGCATAGTGCAGATCCACGCGCACCTCGTCCAGATACTTCATGTCGATCAGGTCGCCGCGCTTCTGCTGGCACAGGTCCATCAGACCGCCCACATATTCGTTAGGCGTATAGAGATGCACGTCCACGAACGGCTCCTCCTGCTTGACGATCTGGGACGGGTCCGGGTAGCTGGAAGGGTTGTCGATCATCTCCACGGTGCCGTCCGTCAGGGTCAGGCGGTAGCGCACGCTGGGCGTGGTGGTGATGAGGTCCAGGTCGAACTCCCGCTCCAGACGCTCCGTGATGATCTCCATGTGCAGCAGCCCCAGGAACCCGCACCGGAAGCCGAAGCCCAGCGCGGTACTGTTCTCCTGTTCAAAGGTCAGGGAGGCGTCGTTGAGCTGCAATTTTTCCAGCGCGTCCTTCAGGTCCGGGTAGCGCGCGCCGTCGGCGGGATAGATGCCGCAGAACACCATGGGCTTGACCTGCCGGTAGCCGGGCAGCGCCTCCGGGGTGGGGGCGGAGGCCAGCGTCACGGTGTCGCCCACGCGGGTATCGCGCACGTTCTTGATGCTGGCGGTCAGGTATCCGACCTCGCCCGCCGCCAGCTGGGCGCAGGGCGTCAGGCTGGTGGCGCCCATGCGGCCCACCTCCACGAGGGTAAATTCCGCGCCCGTGGCCATCATGCGGATGGTGTCGCCGGGCTTGACCGTGCCCTCGAACACGCGGACGTAGACAATGACGCCTTTGTAGCTGTCATAGATGCTGTCGAAGATCAGCGCTTTTAGCGGCGCGTCGGGGTCGCCGGAGGGCGCGGGGATGTCACTGACCACCCGTTCCAGCACCTGCTCCACGTTCAGGCCGGTCTTGGCCGAGACCCGCGGCGCGTCCAGACAGGGCAGGCCGATGACGTCCTCCACCTCCTGCGCCACCTCCTCCGGGTGGGCCGAAGGCAGATCGATCTTGTTCAGGATGGGCACCAGCTCCAGATCGTGCTCCAGCGCCATGTAGGTGTTGGCCAGGGTCTGGGCCTCCACGCCCTGGGTCGCGTCCACCACGAGGATCGCGCCCTCGCAGGCGGCCAGACTGCGGCTGACCTCATACGCGAAGTCCACATGGCCCGGCGTGTCGATGAGGTTGAATTCGTACTCTTTGCCGTCCTGCGCGGTGTAGTTCATGGTCACGGCGCGGGCTTTGATGGTGATGCCGCGCTCGCGTTCGATGTCCATATTGTCGAGGATCTGATCCTCCATAGTGCGCTCGTCCACGCTCTTGGTCAGTTCCAAAATGCGGTCCGAGAGGGTGGATTTGCCGTGGTCGATATGGGCGATGATGCAGAAGTTGCGGATGTTGTCTCTTGCCATGGGTTCCTCCAAACAAGGGGTGGATGGGTCGGACAGGGGAAAAACGGGGTCAGCCGTCCAGTCCGTTTTCGGTATGGATGGGGACGCCGTTCTGGAAATAGACGCGGGGCACGCGGCGCGCTACGCCGCACAATACCTCGTAGGAGATGGTGCCGGTCTTTTGGGCGATGCTCTCGGCGCTGTCGCTGGCCGCGCCGCCCCACAGGATGGCCTCGTCGCCCTCGCGCACGTCGGACAGGGCGGACACGTCCACCATGCACTGGTCCATGCACACGCGGCCCAGAATGGGGCAGGGCTGGCCGTGCAGCTCCACGATGCCCGAGCCGCAGCTCAGCAGGCGGGGGTAGCCGTCGGCATAGCCCGCGCAGAGCGTCGCCACGCGGGTGGGCCGCTCCGCGACGAACTTCCGCCCGTAGCTGGTGGACTGGCCGGGCTGCAGCTCCTTGACCATGCTCACTACGGTCTTGAGCTTCATTACGGGGCGGAACACACCAAAGCGCACTTCGTCGCTGGGGTCGAAGCCATACAGGATGATGCCCGGCCGGGCCATGCACCGGCTGCGGGGCAGCCCCTGGGGCCAGTCCGGGTGAAGCATCACGCCCGCGGAGTTGTCACAGTGGACGGTCTGCGGCTCGTGACCGGCGGCGCGCAGAGCCTCGAAAGCCCGCACGAACAGTGCGTGCTGGTCGGCCGTATAGGCGAGGTCGGCCTCGCCCGCGCCGTCGGCAACGGCAAAATGCTGGAACAGGCCGGTGACTTCCAGCCCGGGCAGCGCACAGGCCGCGCACATTTCGCGGACCGCGGCGTCGAAGTCGCTGTGCAGCGCAAAGCCGATGCGGCCCATGCCGGTATCTGCCTTGAGGTGGACCTTCACCCGCCCGCCTGCCGCGGCCGCAGCCGCGCTGAGGGACTGCGCCTGTTCCAGAGAATAGCAAGCCGTGGTGAGGTCGTTCTGGATGAGGGCGGCGGCGCAGCCGGGCTGCACATGGCCCAGAATGAGGATCGGCAGGCGCAGGCCGGCCCGGCGGAGCTGCAATGCCTCGGCAAGGCAGCTCACGGCCAGCCACGCCGCACCGGCTTCCGCCAGTGTGCGCGCGCACTGCACTGCGCCGTGGCCGTAGGCGTCGGCTTTCACGATGGCGCACAGCGGCAGGCCGCCCGCGCGCCGCTGCACAGCCGCGAAGTTTTCTTTCAGCGCGTCCAGGTCGATCTCGGCCCAGGTGTGCGGGTCAAAAGGGAAGGATTCCATGGGGACATCTTCTTTCTACGAGGGTTTTTCTTTTGTTCCTTTTTCGAGAAAAAGGAACCGAAAAAGCTTTTCACACGGCC
>JBJERT010000332.1:0-3000 GCA_051882435.1 Faecalibacterium sp. | reverse complement strand
TTCCTTTTTCTCGAAAAAGGAACAAAATCATCCCTGCTCCGCGATGGCCCGGAGCTGGGCGATGTATTCTTCAAAGCACAGGCCGCTCTCGTTGATGCGGGCGGCGTTTTCCGGGCCGACATACCGCCAGTGCCACGGCTCATAGGTGATCTCGGTCACGTCCTCCCGGCCCTTGGGGTAGCGCAGAATGAAACCGTATTCCCCGGCATGCTCGCACAGCCAGCGGAACGCGGCGGTGTTCTCGAATCCCTCATCCAGCGCGGTGTGCTCGGGGCTGTTGAGGTCTGCCGCCAGGCCGCAGTTGTGCTCTGAGTAGCCCGGCGGGTTGACGATGGCCGCGGCCTTCTCCTTTGCCGTCGCCTCATCATAGCCCTGATCTAGATAATACTGGGTCTTGTTTTTGTACAGCGTCGCCTGATACGATACGCTGCGATAGCCGCTCTGCATCCAGACCGTCACGCCGTCGGCCGCCGCGGCTGCCTGCATCTGCAAAAAGGCGTCGCAGGCCACGGTCTGGAGGGTCTTGTTGATGGAGGTAGCCGAACCGCATTCCTTGGTATCGAACGTATAGTTTTCGGGCATGGGCGACTGGTGGTTGACCAGCACCATCAGCGGGTCGTCCAGAATGGCCTGAGCCTCCGCGGCGGTCATTCCGGCGGCAGTCTCCTCCGGGGCCGCCTCCGGTTCCGACGTTGCGGGCGGCTGCTCTGCGCCGCCGGACGCAGCGGAGGCCGTGGGCAGGCCGGAGGGGACCCGCTGAGCGGCATCCGAATGCTCCCCACGGCGGGACAGCAGGAAGGAGACGCCGCCCGCCGCCAGCATCAGCACAAGGGTCAGCCCTGCGACGCGGCGCACGGCGCGGCGGCGTCTGCGGCGCTGTGCCTCAGCGCGGGTCATCCGGCGGTGGGCCGGGGAAGGGCTGCGGGGCGTGTTCTGATCCATACAAAAACCTTCTTTCATGAGCAGGATAACGAATAATCCGGCCTTCCGGCGGGCATCCTGTTGCCGGAGGCGAACGGAATGAAAATGACGGCTGAGGAATACGCGCGGCGGGTGCGGCGGGTCGGCCCACCCTCTCCGGTGGGAAAGGACTGTGTGTGGGCGTTCTGCGTGGGCGGCGGCATCTGCCTGCTGGGCGAGGTGCTGCGCCAGCGCTATCTAGCCATGGGGTTGGAGACCGATCTGGCAGGCACCCTGACCAGCTGCACGCTCATCGTGCTGTCGGCGATATTCACCACGCTGGGCTGGTACCAGAAGCTGGCCGCCAAGGCCGGCGCGGGGTCGCTGGTGCCCATCACGGGGTTTGCCAACTCGGTGGTGAGCGCGGCCATCGAGTTCAAGACCGAGGGCCACATCTGCGGCACCGGGGCCAAGATGTTCACCATTGCCGGGCCGGTCATCGTATATGGCACACTGGCGGCGGTGATCTACGGCGCGGCGCTGTGGCTGGGCGGGATGGCGGCCTGACGGCCCCCTGTTCAGCATACGGCTCAGCCCGCGCGGAAATTGCGCGTTCCTGACGGAAATTCAGTATACCACAAAACTGGCACAAAAACACCCCTGCAAAAAGGAAAGTTTGCTCCTTTTTCGCGGAAAAAACAGGAGGACAGGCTTATGGTGACGCGGAGCGGCGATACGCTGCGCTTCGACCCCGCGCCGGTGGTGGCATCCCACGCGGCGGTGGGCGGCAAACGGGAGGGCGAAGGCCCTCTTGCGGCCGGATTCGACGAGCTGAGCGCGGACAACTTTTTCGGCCAGAGCAACTGGGAGGCCGCCGAGCGCCAGCTTCAGGTGCGGGCGGCGCGGCTCTGCATGAAAAAAGCCAATGTCGCCGAGCAGGACATCCAGCTTGCGCTGGCCGGAGACCTGCAGGCGCAATGCACGGCCTCGGGCTACGCCATGCGGGAGCTGGGCATCCCTTTTGCGGGGCTGTTCGGCGCGTGCAGCACCATGGCCGAGGCGCTGGGGCTGGGGGCGGCGCTGTGCAGCTCCGGCTGCGCCGAGGGGCTGCTGGCGATGGCGTCCAGCCATTTCTGCGCCGCCGAGCGCCAGTTCCGCACGCCCCTGAGCTATGGCGCGGTGCGCACCCCCACCGCCCAGTGGACCGCCACCGCCGCGGGCTGCTGCCTGCTGCGGCCCTCCGGCCAGGGGCCGGGCATCCACGCGGCGACCTTCGGGCGCATCCAGGATTATCAGATGAAGGATATCAACAACATGGGCGCGGCCATGGCCCCGGCGGCGGCGGTCACGCTGCTGCGCTATCTGCGGGATACCGGGGCCGAACCGCAGGATTTCGACTGCATCTATACGGGGGACCTGGGGCATGTGGGCAGTCAGCTGCTGCACGAGCTGCTGGCCGCCGAAGGGCTGCTGGTCAAAAACCATGTGGACTGCGGGTGCATCCTGTACGACGCGGCGCACCAGACCGTCAAGAGCGGCGCGTCCGGGCCGGGCTGCTGCGCGGCGGTGCTCTGCGGCCACATCCTGCCCCGGCTGGAGCGGGGCAGCCAGCGCCGGGTGCTTTTTATCGCGACCGGCGCGCTCATGAGCCAGACCACCTTTCTGCAAAAGGAGAGCATCCCGGCGATCGCGCATCTGATCGAGCTGCGCGCGCCGGAGAAGGGAGAACAACGCTGATGGAGTACGTTCGGGCATTCCTTGTGGGCGGCGCGATCTGCGTCGTGGGGCAGATTCTTCTGGACTGGACCTGCCTGACCCCCGCCCGCATCCTGACCGGCTATGTCGTGGCGGGCGTGGTGCTGTCGGCGGTGGGCTGGTATGCGCCGCTGGCGGAGTTCGCGGGCAGCGGCGCCACCGTGCCGCTGCTGGGCTTCGGACATCTGCTGGCCAAGGGTGTGCGCACCGCTCTGGCGGAGGAAGGAGCTATCGGCATCCTCACGGGCGGCCTCACCGCCGCCGCCGCGGGCATCACCACCAGCCTGGTCTGCGGCGTGATCTGTTCCTGGGTGGGAAAGAGCCACGATCAGAATTGAGGGACGG
>JBJERT010000331.1:0-3003 GCA_051882435.1 Faecalibacterium sp. | reverse complement strand
GGCATCGTGGCCGCGCTGTTCCTCGGCGTGTGCTGGAAGATGTACCGCGACCACCGCAGCGGCAAGCATAGCTGCTCCTGCGGAGGGAGCTGTTCCTGCTGCCCGAACGGCAGCCTGTGCGGCGGCACAAAGCCCAAAACGCCGCCCAGATCCTGATCTTCGCCGGGCCGCAGGCATCAAACCTGCGGCCCGGCTCTTTTTTGCGCGTGTCTGCGCTGTCCCGCCTGGCCGGAGCAGGCACTGCGCGCCAACATCCACTGCCAGATCTCGCTGGCGCTGAATCGCGTGTGGACCGAATGGTACCCCAGCAAAGGTTACACCTACAACATCACCAACTCCACCAGCTACGACCAGTATTACGTCCACGGCCGCACCATCTTCGACGTGATGGTCCGCCTGACCGACGACATCTTCAACACCTATATCCGCAAGATCGGCACGGTCAACCCCTTTTATTCCGAATACTGCGACGGCAAGACCGTCACCTGCCCCGGCCTCAAGCAGTGGGGCACGGTCACGCTGGCCAATCAGGGCAAAAACGCGCTGGATATCCTCAAATACTACTACGGCAACAACATCGAGATCGTGCGGACCAACAATATCGCCGCCATCCCCCAGAGCTATCCCGGCTCGCCGCTGCGCGAGGGCGACCGCGGCCCCAATGTTTTCACGCTCCAGCGCCAGCTCAACCGCATCACCAAAGACTACCCCTTCTTCGGCCTGCTGACCGTGGACGGCATCTTCGGCCCGGCCATGACCGCCACCGTGAAAGCCTTCCAGAAGCAGTTCGGCCTGACCGCCGACGGCGTAGTGGGCCGCCAGACCTGGTACAAGATCAGCTACATCTACGTCTCGGTCAAGGACCTGGCGGAGCTGACCAGCGAGGGCGAGACCGCCAGCGGCACCCTCTCAGACGGGACATGGGGCGGCGTCGTGCTGCGCCAGGGTTCCACCGGCAGCTCGGTGGAACAACTGCAATTCTGGCTCAACACCCTCTCGCAGTATGATTCTTCCATCCCCTCCGTGACGGTGGACGGCGTTTATGGCAGCGGCACCACCGCGGCGGTGCGGGCTTTCCAGCGCAAATATGGATTGGACGTGGACGGCATCGTCGGTCAGGCCACCTGGACCCGGCTGTACAATGAGTTCCGCAGCATCCAGTCGGACAACGGCACCCCCAACGCCTACCCCGGCACCGCCCTGCGGGAAGGCTCCAGCGGCCAGAACGTGCGGCTGGTGCAGTTCTGGCTCAAGATCGCGCGTTCCATGTATTCCTCGCTGAACAACGTGACCGTGGACGGCATCTTCGGCCCCAACACCACCGCCGCGGTCCGAAGATTCCAGAGCTACTTCGGCCTGACCAGCGACGGCGTGGTGGGCCGGGTCACCTGGAACAAGCTGTACGAGGTATACAACGACATCGCCAACAAGCTGCTGACCCCCAGCCTGCGCCCCGGCGACTATCCGGGCGTGCTGCGGCTCGGCTCCACCGGCACCGCCGTGCGGGAGCTGCAATTCTACCTCTACCTCATGAGCGCCTACGAGAGCAGCATCCCCTCGGTGACCATTGACGGCCAGTTCGGCCCCCGCACCGAAGAAGCCGTGCGGGCCTATCAGCGGTTCGCCGGGCTGACGGTGGACGGCATCGTGGGCCGCACCACCTGGGATTCGCTGTACGGCAAGGCGTCGGTGCTGCGCACCTCCGGCCCGGTGGTCACGCTGACCCGGATGGACTATCCCGGCACCCCGCTGGAGGTGGGCACCGAAAGCTCCGCCGTGCTCTACTATTCCATCCTGCTGGCCCGCATCGCCTACTACTTCGATGCAGTGCTGACCCCGCCCATCGACACCCTTTACACCGACCCCACCGCCAACGCGACCCGGAGCTTCCAGCAGTTGATCGGCCTGCCCGTGACCGGCATCGTGGATGCCAACACCTGGGCCGCCGCCGAAGCGCTGAGCCTTCAGCTGATCACCTACGCGCCCAACCCCGACCGCGACGCGGAACAGGGCGCCGCCTACCCCGGCCGCGCCATGAGCGAGGGCAGCTCCGGCCCCGACGTGGTGCAGATCCAGCAGATGATCAACAGCCGTGCGACGCTCTATTGCAGTGAAGGTTATGTGGATGAGGATTCCACCTTCGGCGACTCCGAGACTGCCGCTGTACTGGCTGCGCAGCAGCGCGCGGGCCTGCTGGAGACCGGCACCGTGAACAGCGAGACCTGGGACGCCATGCGGCTGCAGGCCGAAGGGCTGTCTTGAAAGGAGAGCGGATCTTATGCCTAAGGTACTGATCTACGACGCCTACGAGAACAAGATCTACACATATTCGAGCCTGCGGGAGAGCGACCCCATGCCTTACAGCTATGGCACGACCCTGACGGTGCGGGAGTTCCGGGGCAAATCGGGCAGTCCCACCCTCTGGACGACCATCGCCGCCATGGAGGCGTGGAACCTGACCCGCCGCAAGTACGGCAGGGGCATCCCGGTGGGCTACGCCTTCCGCCGCATCTGGGAGGGCGGCCACGGCACCCGCAGCCAGCACTACGCGGGCGTGGCCTTCGACGTGGGCCAGAGCCTGACCAGCGCGCAGCGCACCGAAATCTACAATGTGGCCCGCTCCACCGGAGCATGGGGATATGTGGAGCCGCTCTCCCAGACCCCCACCTGGGTCCACTTCGACCGCCGTTATGGCACCCCCGCGTGCAGCGGCACCACAGCCGGGTATCCCACCCTGCGCCGCGGCAGCCGCGGCTGCTACGTCATGATCCTGCAGGATGCCCTCTCCACTCTGGGCTACCAGACCGGGAGCCGCATCGACGGCATCTTTGGCAGCCAGACCGAGGAGGCGCTGCGGGGCTATCAGCGCCGCACCAGCCTCGCGGTAGACGGCGTGTGCGGCTGCAACTCCTGGAAAAAGATCTCCTCCGCCGTGCTGGGCGTGGGCCGCACGGCTACGACCATCGATTGACGGGAAAGGGAGGGCTTTTACTACGGTTTTTT